>NZ_QJRK01000100.1:0-2335 GCF_003205245.1 Pseudomonas sp. MB-090624
GCGCTCGGCGGCCGCCAGCAACGGCAGTTCGGCCACCGGTTGGTGCGGTTGCTCGACGATGCCTTGCAGCAGGTTGATGAAGTGGGTCGACAGCCGCTCGATGGTCGAGCGCTCGAACAGGTCGGTGGCATAGATGAACGACGCCTCCAATCCCTCTGGCGATTCGCGGGTCTCCAGGGTCAGGTCCAGTTGGGCCACTTCGGTGACACTGTCCACGCCTTCGATCTGCAGGTCGCCCAGGCGCGCACTGGTCGCCCCGCCACGGCCGGCCGCTTGGTGGTTGAACATCACCTGGAACAGCGGGTTGAGCCCCAGGGTGCGCTCCGGCGCCAGGGCCTCGACCAGTTGCTCGAACGGCAGCTCCTGATAGGCCTGGGCATCCAACGCGTGCTGGCGCACCTGGCGCAACAATTCGACGAAGGGCTGCTCGCCGGCGACCTGGGCACGAATCACCTGAGTGTTGACGAAGTAACCGATCAGCCCTTCGGTCTCGACCCGGTTGCGGTTGGCGCTGGGCACCCCGATGCGGATATCGTGCTGGCCGCTGTAGCGGTGCAACAACGCATGCAATGCCGCCAGCAGCAGCATGAACAAGGTGCCACCCTCGGCCCGGGCCAAGGCGTGCAGGGCATGACTCAAGGCCGCCGGCAGTTGCAGGTTGCAGCGCGCGCCACGGTAGCTGGGCTGCGCCGGCCGCGCGTGATCCAGCGGCAGTTCCAGCACCGGTTGCTGCGCGCCCAGGCGCTCGGTCCAGTAGGCCAGCTGGCGATCACGCTCGCCCGCCTCCATCCAGTGGCGCTGCCACAGGGCATAGTCGGCGTACTGGATCGGCAGCGGCGCCAGCGTCGGCGCCTGGCCGAGGCTCAAGCCGGCATACAGGGCGATCAGCTCGCCGACCATCACCTGCATCGACACGCCATCGGAAACGATATGGTGCTGAGTCAGTACCAGCACATGGTCTTCGGGCGCCAACTCCAGCAGGCGGACCCGCAGCAGCGGCCCCGCCTCGAGGTCGAACGGGTGACGGGTTTCCTCGGCCACCCGGGCCTCCAGTTGTGCCAGGTCAAGCGGCCCGACCACCTCATGGGCGATAGCCAACCCGGCCCCGGGGTCGATCACCTGCAATGGGCGCGTCTGCTCGAAGACAAAGCGGGTGCGCAGCGTCTGATGCCGTTCCACCAACCGCTCGAAGGCACCTTGCAGCGCTTGGCGATCCAGCCGGCCGCGCAGCCGCAGGGCCATGGGGATGTGATAGGCACTGCTGTGCGGCTCCAGTTGCCAGAGGAACCACTGGCGCTCCTGGGCGAAGGACAGCGGCAGTTGCTCGAAGGCCGACTGCACCTCGGGGATCGGCAGGTTGGCCGGGGACACGCCCTCGGCCAGCATCTTCTCCAGGTACAGCGCACGCTTGTCCAGGGGCAAGGTGATGAAGCGGCGAGCGATCCGCGCGGCAACGGTATTGTCCATCACAGCCCCTCCATGTCGTCGAGCAGGCCTTCCAGACGGCTCAGGGTCGCATCCTGCACCTGTGCGCCGGTGGCTTGCAGTTGCGCCACCAGTGCACCGAGCACCGGGTATTGGAACAGCAGCTGCGGGACCAGTGTCAGCCCCAGTTCAAGTTGAATACGCGACACGATATTGATCACCAGCAGGGAATGCCCGCCCAGTTCGAAGAAGTTGTCCGTCAGGCCGACCCGCTCAAGCCCGAGCACCTGTGCCCAGATCGCCGCGACCTGTTGTTCCAGTTCACTCTGCGGCGCCACGTAGGCACGCTGCGACTGCGCGGCATCCACGGCAGGCAAAGCCTTGCGGTCCAGCTTGCCGTTGGGCGACAGCGGCAGGCCGTCCAGTACCAGCCACTGGTTCGGCACCATGTAGTCCGGCAGGCCGCGGCGCAGGTGCTCGGCCAGTTGTGCCTGCCAATCGGCGGCCTCGCCGGCCAGCACCACATAACCAACCAGTTGCTTGCCGTCCGGCACGGTCACCACGGCTTCACGCACCAGGTCGTGCTCCAGCAGACGCGCCTCGATCTCCCCCAGCTCGATGCGCAGGCCACGCAGCTTGACCTGGTGGTCGATACGCCCGGCGTACTCGATCACCCCGTCCGCGCGGTAGCGCGCCAGGTCACCGGTGCGGTACATGCGCTCGCCATTGCCGTATGGGCTCACGGCGAAACGCTCGGCGGTCAGCCCCGGGCGGCGGTGGTAACCGCGCGCCAGGCCTGCGCCGGCCAGGTACAGCTCGCCCAGCACCCCCACCGGCACCGGTTGCAGCTCGGCATCGAGGATGTAGCAGGCCAGGTTGGCGATAGGCTCACCGATCGGCACGCTGTCCC
>NZ_QJRK01000101.1:0-2293 GCF_003205245.1 Pseudomonas sp. MB-090624
TAGCTCAGGCGCACCTCGCCGAAGGCCAGCGCCGGGGCATCCGGGGTGCGCTGCACCTGGGCTTCGATCAGTTGCTGGATGCTCTGCTGCAGCGGGTACTGTTCAGCGGTGGCGTTCCACGTGACCAAGGTGCGCTCGCGCTCGGCGGCCGCCAGCAATGGCAGTTCGGCCACCGGTTGGTGCGGTTGCTCGACAATGGCTTGCAGCAGGTTCAGCCAATGCTCACCCAGGCGCACGATGGTGGCGTGGTCGAACAGGTCAGTGGCGTAGATCAGCGAAGCGCTCAGCCCTTCAGCGGTCTCGCAGGTGTCCAGGCTCAGGTCGAACTGGGTGGTGTCGTTGTCCCAGGCCATGGCCTGGACCGCCAAGCCTGGCACGGCGCGTACCGGCGCAAGCGCGGCGGCCTGGTGGTTGAACATCACCTGGAACAACGGGCTGTGGCTGAGGCTGCGGGTGGGCGCCAACGCATCCACCAGTTGCTCGAATGGCAGGTCCTGGTGCGCCTGGGCGCCCAGCGCAGCCTGCCGCACCTGTTGCAGCAGCACGCCGAACGGCTGGCGTGGATCGATATCGGCCCGCAGTACCAGGGTGTTGACGAAGAAGCCGATCAGCCCTTCGGTCTCGACCCGGTTGCGGTTGGCCACCGGCACGCCGACGCGGATGTCGCGCTGCCCACTGTAGCGATGCAGCAAGGCCTGGAACGACGCCAGCAGCACCATGAACAGGGTCGCGCCCTGGCGGCGGGCCAATGCCTCGAGGCCGTCCTTCAACGCCGACGGCACGGCCAGGTCGAGCTGGGCCCCGCGATAGCTCTGCTCGGCAGGACGCGGGCGGTCCAGCGGCAAGGCCAGCACATCCTGCTCGCTGCCCAGTTGCCCGACCCAGTAGGCCAGTTGCCGCTCACGCTCACCAGCCTCCATCCACTCACGCTGCCAACGGGCGTAGTCGGCATATTGCAGCGCCAGGACAGGCAGTGGGGCGGCATCGCCTTCGCGGTAGCGGGTATAGCCATCGATCAGTTCGCCAACCATCAGCTGCATGGATGCGGCATCCGAGACGATATGGTGCTGAGTCAGCACCAGCACCTGGTCGTCGGCCGCCAGCTCCAGCAGACGGGCTCGCAGCAACGGGCCGCGGGCCAGGTCGAACGGCAGGCGGATTTCCTCGGCGACACGCGCTCCAAGGGTGGCCTCGTCCGCCAGTCGTTCATGGGCGATGACCCGCGCAGCCGAGCGCTCGATCACCTGGACGATGCCCTGGTCGCTTTCGACGAAGCGGGTACGCAGGGTCTCATGACGCTCGACCAGCGCATCGAAGCTGTGTTGCAGCGCCGCGCGATCGAGGCTGCCGTTCAGGCGCAGGACCATGGGAATGTGGTAGGCGCTGCTGTGTGGCTCCAGCTGCCAGAGGAACCATTGGCGTTGCTGGGCATAGGACACCGGCAGCGCCGCATCGCGCGGCGTCGGCCGGATGGCCGGGGCCCGCGCCGCCAACGACGGTGCTGGCAGGCTGGCGACGAAGCTCTGCAGGCTGGCATGCTCGAACAGCACCTTGAGCGGTGCGTCTATGCCTAGCGCGCGCAGGCGCGAGAACACCTGGGTAGCCAACAGCGAATGCCCGCCCAGTTCGAAGAAGTTGTCCGTCAGGCCGACCCGCTCAAGCCCGAGCACCTGCGCCCAGATCGCCGCGACCTGTTGTTCCAGCTCACTCTGCGGCGCCACGTAGGCACGCTGCGATTGCGTGGCATCCACGGCAGGCAAGGCCTTGCGGTCGAGCTTGCCGTTGGGCGACAGCGGCAGGCTGTCCAGTGCCAGCCACTGGTTCGGCACCATGTAGTCCGGCAGGCCGCGGCGCAGGTGCTCGGCCAGTTGTGCCTGCCAATCGGCGGCCTCACCGGCCAGCACCACATAACCGACCAACTGCTTGCCGTCCGGCACGGTCACCACGGCTTCACGCACCAGGTCGTGCTCCAGCAGACGCGCCTCGATCTCACCCAGCTCGATGCGCAGGCCACGCAGCTTGACCTGGTGGTCGATACGTCCGGCGTACTCGATCACCCCGTCCGCGCGGTAGCGCGCCAGGTCACCGGTGCGGTACATGCGCTCGCCATTGCCGTATGGGCTCACGGCGAAACGCTCGGCGGTCAGCCCTGGGCGGCGGTGGTAGCCGCGCGCCAGGCCTGCGCCGGCCAGGTACAGCTCGCCCAGCACCCCCACCGGCACCGGTTGCAGCTCGGCATCGAGGATGTAGCAGGCCAGGTTGGCGATAGGCTCACCGATCGGCACGCTGTCCC
>NZ_QJRK01000102.1:0-2213 GCF_003205245.1 Pseudomonas sp. MB-090624
GCCGCAGCCCGCTTACCGCTGCGCAGGGATCCCGCAAATAACCAGTTCGAGCGCCCGAGTGCCCATGGCCGTATCTGGTTCTCGACCTGGTTGTTGTCGATGGGCACAGCCCCATCGTCCAGGTAGCGCGTCAGCGCTACCCAGCGTTTCAGGCTGTAATCGAGGGCTTTAGCTGTGGCTGATCCGTTGGGCACCAAGTCGCGCTGGGCCAACATCCAGTCATGCAGTGCTTTGAGGATTGGCACCGCCATTTCCTGACGTATTCGCCAACGATCTTCATCACTCATGTCTCGCGCTTGGCGTTCGACCTCGTACAAACCGCTGATCGAGTGCAGGGCCTGTTCAGCCAACTGGCTTTTATTCGCTACGTGCAGATCAAAGAACTTGCGACGGGCGTGAGCCATGCAGCCGATTTCAGTGATGCCTTGTTCAAACCCGGCTTTGTAGCCAGCGAAGTCGTCGCAGACCAGCTTGCCGTTCCAGTCACCCAGAAAGTTGCGCGCATGTTCGCCAGCACGGCTTGGGCTGAAGTCGTAAACCACCGCCTTGAGCGCCGAAAACGGCGTGGTGCTGTAGGCCCAGACATAAGCCCGGTGGGTTTTCTTCTCGCCTGGCGCAAGCATTTGTACCGGTGTTTCGTCGGCGTGGATCACACCCTGGTTCAGCACCGCTTCACGCAGTGCATCGACCAACGGCTGAAGTCGCACACCGGTTTGTCCAACCCACTGCGCCAGGGTCGAGCGAGCAATTGCCAGCCCGGCGCGGCCAAAAATCTTCTCCTGCCGATACAGCGGCAAGTGATCGGCAAACTTGGCCACCATCACGTGGGCCAGCAGGCCTGCGGTCGGGATACCTTTGTCGATAACCTGCGCCGGCACTGGCGCCTGGATCAGTGTTTCACACTGACGGCAGGCCCATTTACCACGTACATGTTGCTCGACGGTAAACACGCCCGGCGTGTAATCCAGCTTCTCGCTGACGTCTTCGCCGATGCGTTGGAGCTGGCAACCACAGGCGCACTGAGTGTTTTCGGGTTCATGGCGAATGACGGTGCGTGGAAACTGCGGCGGCAAGGGCGCACGTTTCGGGGACTGCCGTGGTTCGGACTGTGGCGCAGCTGGGAGGAGCTGTTTTAGCTCGGCCTCGATAGCTTCAAGGTCTGTGTCGAGCAGGTCATCCAGCAAGCTGCTTTGAGCCGGGCTGATTTGCTCGCTGCGCTTGGCAAACTTGTGCCGTTTGAGCAGGGCGATTTCGAACTTGAACTGTTCGATGAGGATTTCATCGTTCTGGATCTTTCTGCTCATCGCCTCGACCTGGGACTGCAACTGCAACGCCTGTGCCGCCAAGGCACGAAGCTGTTCCGGGGTCATCTGGTCGAGGTTGGGCGAGAAAGTCATGCCGCCGATTGTGCCAGAGCAGGCGCGGGACGACGACAAGTAGACCGGCCAAATGGCCGGCGGTTACAGCATGCTGATTACACCGCCGGCGCCAACGCGCTGCCACGGCAAGCCCAGTACCAACGCCTGGAGTTGTTCGTTGTCGAGCTCGACCTCGCAGCCATTGCGAATGCCGGGCCAGTGGAACTTGCCTTGGTTCAGTCGTCTCGCTGCGAGCCAGACGCCCACGCCGTCGTGCACCAGCACTTTCATCCGGTTGGCCCGGCGATTGGCGAACAGATAAGCGCAGTGCGGCTTCGCCGCACCGAACACCGCAATCACCCGGGCCAGTGCCGTTTCGGTACCGGCGCGCATGTCCATAGGCTCGGTTGCCAGCCAGATCGCATCGATGCGAATCATTGAGCGACAGCCCGAATAAATTGCGCGCAGCCCTCGGGATCCGAGGCTGGCCATTTCACCGTGATCAATTGCCCTGCCATGGGCAACTCGATGATCACTGACGCTTCGACTGGCCGTTTAGGTGGGGCTTTTAGCGGGACGAAAGCCGGTAGTGAAGTCGTTGCGGGCTGATCTCGATAGAGCGGCAGCCATTTACGGATGACGTTGGCATTGATGCCGTGGCTGATGGCGACACTGGACACCGTCGCGCCAGGTTGCAGGCATTCCTGAACGACCTGGGCTTTGAATGGTTTCGGATAAGAGCTTCGTTGGCGCATGGAAATCCTGGCGATAAGGGTGATCGCGTCCGCTTAAAAATACGCGGACACCATCGCCCTTAATGCTGGAGTTCGGAAGGTGAGTTCGCCGGACGCTTAC
>NZ_QJRK01000103.1:0-1946 GCF_003205245.1 Pseudomonas sp. MB-090624
CCGCAACCTCCGCGCCACCCCCCACCCGATCCTTGGGATGAACACGCCCTTCACTGACCGCCACCTCTGCAAAATCGAACGGGCTCATCCCTTCGATACACGCAACGTTCACCCCATACTGGTCCGGCGAGGAACGCCGCTGGTGGAAGGTGTAGATGCCGCATTTCGAGCAGAAGTAGTGCTTGGCTTCCCGGGTGTGGAACTGATAGAGCGTCAGCGCCTCAACACCTTGGGTGACCGTGATATCGCCCAGATTGACCGACACCGCCACCGCCCCGCGCATACGGCACAGCGAGCAGTTGCACCTGCGTGCGGTGCGCAGACCATCGGTCAACCGCAGTGAGAAACGCACGGTGCCGCAATGGCACGCTGCTTGGTAGACAGGGCGGTTATCGTTGTTTTCATCCGTCATGGCGTTTCTCCCGTTTGAAAGGCCAGCTTGCCGGACTGGCCGCAGATGCCCGAACACAGAGGCTACCGCTATCGGGCTGACCAGTACCGCGCCCCATGCAGAAGCGGTCAGGCTAGGTGTAAGTGAAAATAATCAGCGCGGTGGCCAAGAGGATGTGAATCACCAAAAGGCTCACCAACAATCGCCTCATGCTTGAGGGGAAACGTTTGACTTCATCGAAGTCAATCAACCCCCTGCGCAGGAAGATGCTAGGTATGGCCAGCACCATGGAGATCAAACCCGTACGCATAACCTTGCCCAAAAGACCTGCATGTTGAAACGTAATCTTATTACCGGTCACGAAGCTACAGCGCGTTAGCAACGACTCGTAGTATTCAGTGTATTTATGTGCGATGAAAAACTGCACGACCATCGCAAGCATCATGGGTGCAAGAATCAGAATCGCAATGAGTCCAGGCTCAATTTCATTCACTCCGATACCTCGCCGTACAAAAAGTCACCAAACATTTCGCCCGCCTTGCCCCCTCCATCTCCGAGGACTTTACCGCCCACTGCTCCTCCGACGACAGCACAAGCCAACGCACCAGGGCCGCCTGTACTGACGCCCAGAACAAAGGCACAGATACCGGTCCCTGCCATACCTCCCAGGAAGGCGGGTCAGCGAGAGTGCAGGACGGTGCACGGTGCGCGGCGCTTGAATCGAGCCGGCCAGATCGAGCGCCGGGTTTTGAGTGATCTGCCGCGCCCGCTTCGCGCCCCGCATGATCGTGGATAGGTAGTTCTGCACACGCAGCGCGACATCCATGGTTCCGCGATCCTTGATCCGCTGGGTGACCTCAAGGAGATCATGGGTGTCGAGTTCAGCGATAGGCCGCTGGCCAATCAGTGGAAACACATGGGTGCGCAACCTGCTCAGCTCCCGCCGGGACTTTTCGACATGCTACTCCAAGGCGACAGTTTCAAAGAGAAGACTCGCTCACTGAGCTGCAATCTTGGCCTTCTGCTTTTCTTCCATCGGATCAAGGTTGTCGAGCAACAGGGCTTTGGCCTCATCGCGCTTGGTCCTCGCGACGGCCAACGAAACGATGGGGTACTTGCCGATGATCAGCGTGCCTTCCTTGCCGCTGGGTTTGAAATACCGCAGTCGCCAAGTCTTCGAGCCACTGGGCGTGACTAACAGGTACATGCCCCCGCCGTCGATTAGTTTGTAGGCTCGATCACGCGGTTTGGCCGTGCGGCATTTGAGGTCGCTGAGCGGAATGGCTAGGCGTGGCATAGGGGTACGTTCTCCACTCAGGAAAGACGCTGTACCCCAAAAAAACCCCCGGTTATTGGGAATTTAGTTGGTTCCCGACGGAGGGTCTTGGAGACGAAAAACCGGCCAGAAGGGTAATGCCTGTCAGTTAAGCGTAAGCGTCCGGCGAACTCACCTTCCGAACTCCAGCATTAAGGGCGATGGTGTCCGCGTATTTTTAAGCGGACGCGATCACCCTTATCGCCAGGATTTCCATGCGCCAACGAAGCTCTTATCCGA
>NZ_QJRK01000104.1:0-1853 GCF_003205245.1 Pseudomonas sp. MB-090624
TCACACCCGCCGTCCTCTCACACCACCGTGCGTACGGTTCCGTACACGGCGGTTCAAGTTATGCGGCTAAGCCGGTTGATCGTATCCAGTATCGAGACCAGCCCGAGTCGATCCCATATTTTCTTCGGCAGCGCCTGATTCATATGTGACGCCCCGGAGTTCCACCATGGGCCCCGGCCGTTGGAGGCTGATTTGCAGGCTCGCTCCTCGCTAAGACCCAAACGCATCAGGTTGTGAGCCCTCGTGGAGGGCTGCTTCCATTGGCGCCAGATGGCACAGCGAAGTTTATGCCTGAGCCAGCTATCCAGTTCTTCGAGCGGCCGCTTGCTTTGGCTGAGCTGAAAGTAGCCTGCCCAACCTCGCAGCACAGGGTTTATCCACTCGATGACGTTAGCCATCTTGCGACCCCGCGCACCGCGCAGCAATTCTCTCAGCCGGTCACGCATGCGACCTAAACTCGTCGTCGCCACACGCAGCCTCGGCTGCAGGTGACGGCTCATTCCATAGCCCAAGTAGTCACACTTCCAGGCCCTTGCAACGCGGCTCTTCTTTCGATTCACCATTAGTTTCAGGCGCTGCTTCAAGAAGCGCTCGACACTGTCCATCACTCGTTCGCCAGCACGAGGACTGCGCACATAGATGTTCGCATCATCGGCATAGCGTACGAAGCGATGGCCACGTCGCTCCAACTCGCGGTCGAGTTCATCGAGCAGGATATTCGACAGCAATGGCGAAAGTGGGCCGCCTTGCGGCGCCCCCTCCCGCCGCTGGCTGACGACTCCGCCCGACATGATCCCAGCCTCAAGGTAGCGGCGGACTAGCCTGAGCACTCTCTTATCTTCAACCCGGCGCTGCAAGCAGGCCATCAAGATGTCGTGGTTGACCCGATCAAAGAACTTCTCAAGATCAAGCTCCACGCACCAGCGATGCCCCGCCGCCACATGGGAGCGGGCCATTTCAACAGCTTGGTGAGCGCTTTTGCCCGGACGAAAGCCGTAGCTGTAGTCCGAAAACAGCGGATCGAAGAGTGGCGTGAGCTGTTGCTGCAAAGCTTGCTGGATCAGACGATCCACGACGCTGGGGATTCCCAGTTGCCGTGTGCCGCCCTGCGGCTTGGGGATTTCAACCGCCCGCACTGCTTGGGGATGGTATTCACCGGCCAGCAACCTGGCTTTGAGCGTTGACCAATACTGTTTCACATAGCCAGCCAAGTCAGCGACCGTCATGCCATCGGCACCCGGCGCCCCCTTGTTGCTGACTACGCGCTTATACGCACGCCTGAGATTGGCCGGTGCAAGCACCCGCTCCATCAGCGTGTCCGGCTCCGCGTTCGTCCACGCCACTGACGCCGTCGATACCTTTGCACTGTCATGCATCACCCTCGGCTTCTGGCCGGGACTCGGGATGACAGTTTCCGCTGTGGGAAATTTCTGCATTACGGCTACCAACGAGACAGTGACGCCTACTGGCGGCATAACTTGTTCGGCCCTTGGTGACGCGGTTAACCGCCACTTACTACGGCCTCGGCTGACTTCTGCACGCTCATCCCGTCGCCTCTCGACGCTCGGTAGCACAGTGGCAAACGTGCAGACCTCCCAGGGTAATTCGCGTGACCTTCCTGCTTATGCCTGTCGGATCTACGCCACAGCGTTCCGTGCAAGTATTGGGCTTTGGCGATTGTTGCCGCCTAACCCCGCTGCGCCGCCTCATCCGCTTCCTGTTCGTCAGACCAGCATTTTGCCTCGGGCTTCCTTCAGATTCGCAGTCGCCCGCGACACCCTTGCCTCTGGCTAACACTTCCCCTTGCCGGGTGTGTAGAGGACTTTCACCTCCAAGTCACCCGCTCGGCTACC
>NZ_QJRK01000105.1:0-1332 GCF_003205245.1 Pseudomonas sp. MB-090624
CGTAGTTCGACTCGCCCTGGTCCCAGCAGTAGGCCCAGCAGCTGAAGCTTTTGCCCGTGGCGTCCGCCAGGTTCTTGGTGTCCTGCACGTAGCGAACCATCTTGTTGTAGAAGGCATTCGGGTCGGAGGACGGCCCCAATTCCTCTACTGATCGTGCGCTGCGCCCAGGCGAGGTGCCCAGGAAGGACCAGTCGGTGGCGATCTCACCATCTGCGATTGCGCGCCGAACAACACCGTTGCACAGGCCAACCACCGGATCCTCTCCTTCAGTGCCCTCTGTTTTCGCGACCAGAGGAACGAACGAGCTGGGATTGTAGCCGCTATCGCCGTTCCTGATCTTGGTTCCGCTGGCGATCATGATGTTGCTATATGGCTGGGTGGTGCTGATGGCCGGAAGCGAGTTGATACCTCGGCTAAGAGACTGGCCATACCCGATGATGAGCATGATCTGGGTGCGCTGCTGGCGGTTCAACCTGGGAATGATCGGAGCACCAGGTGTCGCCCCGCCTGAGGCTGGCGCGCTGCCGTCGTAACGCGCGAGCAAGAAGCCGCTCTCGTCACTTATTTCGATGCCAGGGGTGTTGGTATTGCGCCAGGTAAGCCCGCCAAGGAATGAATCTGAGGTACCGATTCGGCCTGCTACGAACCCGTTCGGGTCGAGGAGCTCGAGAATTCCGTTACCCTGCATGACTCTCCCGTTTGCCATATCAAGGCCACCCTGCATGCGCAGAACCTGGTCCAGGGTCATCTCTCCGATAAGGAAGCCATTGGCGTCTTCAAACGAATGCGTGATCGCTGCCGCCTGGCCGGCTTTGAGATATGCAGCCAGGGCCTGGAAATCAGCCGTAGTCACAGGCTGCACGGCAAAGCGCACCCACTCGTTCGTTGTGTTATTCCATACGTACCAGCCGTTGAGGGCCCCGTTTGGATCGCCATCAACGATGCCCACGACGTTGTCACGGTTCTGCGGGTCAGAGAGCATCCCACCCTCACCCGCGTAGGTCGCGTATCGCTTGGTGTTGATGTCGGCGCCAAGTTCGGCTGCAGTCTGCTCCATCTCGGCGATAGCGGACTGCGCTGTCGAATTAACGGCTTCTTTGGCGGCAGCAACAGTGGGGTCGATTTGCAGCTTTGCGTTGATGACGAGATTGTGAAGGGCCTGGGGCGTCCATCTTGGCTGCCCGAATCGGTCGTAAACGATCTCCTCACTGTCGGTCATGTACCGATCGAAGATCGACGCGTTGTTGATCAGGTCACGTGGATCGCTCGAGCCCAGTGGGTTTGTGGGGTCAAAAGCCATATTTTCTCCTGGCACAAAAAAACCCGCACTGG
>NZ_QJRK01000106.1:0-1301 GCF_003205245.1 Pseudomonas sp. MB-090624
TTGCTGCCGTTCCAGCAGTGGTTCTTCGCCCAGCGCATGAGCGAGCCGCAGCACTGGAACCAGTCGCTGTTGCTGCGCGGCACCGAAACGGTGGATGCCGCCGCATTGGAGCAGGCGCTGCTTGCACTGTACGCCCAGCATGACGCCCTGCGCCTGCGCTTTGCCGACGGCAGCGCTGAGCACGGTCCGCTGCAACCGGCCCAGCCATTGCTGTGGCGTGCCGCACTGCGCAGCGCCGAGGAAATCGAGGCGACCTGCGAAGAGGCCCAGCGTAGCCTGGACCTGGCCCAGGGCCCGCTGTTGCGTGCAGTGCTGATCGAGCTGGCCGACGGTGGCCAGCGCCTGCTGCTGGTGATCCACCACCTGGTGGTCGATGGCGTGTCCTGGCGCGTGCTGCTGGAAGACCTGCACGATGCCTACCGCCAGGCCCTGGCGGGCAGCACGCCGAAACTGCCGGCCAAGACCAGCGCCTTCAAGGCCTGGGGCGAACGCCTGCAGCAGCATGCCGCAAGCCTGGGCAACGAGCTGGCCTACTGGCAAGGGCAACTGACCGGTGCGCCGCAGGGCCTGCCCGAGGCCGAGCCGGGCGCCAGCCTGCAGAACCGTCACCGCCAGAGCGTGCAGGCACGCCTGGGTGCCGAGCTGACCCGGCGCTTGCTGCAACAGGCCCCGGCGGCCTACCGCACCCAGGTCAACGACCTGCTGCTGACTGCCTTGGCCCGGGTGGTGTGCCGCTGGAGCGGCGCCGATTCGGCGCTGGTGGAACTGGAAGGCCATGGCCGCGAAGACCTGTTTGATGACATCGACCTGAGCCGTACGGTGGGCTGGTTCACCAGCGCCTACCCGGTGCGGCTGACCCCGGCCGCCGAGCTTGGCGCCTCGATCAAGCAGGTCAAGGAACAACTGCGCGGCGTGCCGCACAAAGGCATCGGTTTCGGTGTTTTGCGCTACCTGGGCGACGAGGCTGCGCGCACGTGCCTGGCCGAGCTGCCGGTGCCGCGCATCACCTTCAACTACCTGGGCCAGCTCGATGGCCAGTTCGATGAGCGGGCGCTGTTCGTGCCGGCCGCCGAAAGTGCAGGTGAGGAGCAGAGCCCGCTGGCGCCGCTGGGCAACTGGCTGGTGCTCAATGGCCAGGTGTATGGCGGCGAGCTGAGCCTGGCGTTCAGCTTCAGCGGGCAGATGTTCGCCCGCGCGACCATCGAGCGGCTGGCGCGGGCCTACGAGGCGGAGCTGGCGGCGCTGGTCGAGCACTGCCAGGCACCGCAAGGGCTGACGCCGTCGGACTTCCCGCTGGCGGG
>NZ_QJRK01000107.1:0-1292 GCF_003205245.1 Pseudomonas sp. MB-090624
GAAACAAACGTAGATACTCTGTTGGCGGTCAAGCTTTTCTGAGGTGTTCAGAGCTGAAAAGCTTGGCCGTATCAAATGGCTCATCTCCGCTCATGCACGCCCAGATGCCTGTCAGGTACTTGCGCATGACAGCGGCGATCGCTTGCATTTTTTTCTTGCCCCTGCTGATCAGCGACTCATAAAAAGCCTTCGCATAAGGATCGCAGCGCACCGCCGTCAGCGCAGGCATGTACATGGCTGCCCGTAAATAGGCATTCCCGCTTTTGCCGAGCCGACCAGGTTTATCAATGCTTGTTCCAGACTGTGTCTGTCGAACATCAAGGCCAGCATGACGAGCGACCTGAGAGGACTTGAGCGTTTCGGGCAACGTGGTCAGCTCAGCCAGGGCGGCCAGCGCCGAGACCTCTCCAATCCCAGGGCCTGCGAGGAGTTGCTCGTACTGTCGAGTTAGCCTTGGACACTGGGCGATTAACTCGCGCCCTGCCTTACGAAAGCGCTCGATTCGATTACTTAGTGAAGCAATCTCTTCTTCTTGATCCTCGATCAACATTGAGGCAGTCGTGGCGGTCGCCTGCAATGCATGCAGCTCATTCTTCGCCCTGATACGGTGTCCCACCAAACGATTGATGTGCCGGCCAAGGCCTCTGAGTTCAAGCTGTACAGTGCTTGGAGGTGTCCACAAACGCGGGGTCATACGCTCCCCGTACTCGGACAGCAGCTGAGCATCTATTGCGTCAGTCTTGCTGTTCACCAGCATCAGTTTGGCGAAGTTGTGGAAGCTCTTGGGGTTGATCACGGAAACAGGTAGGTCGGCAGCGTGCAGCTCAATGGCCAAGTCCAGGTAATAGATCCCGGTCGCCTCCATCACGATCGACGTAGGCTTGAGCGCCTGCAGCTTTTTCACCGCAGCCTTGCGACCGGCAGGGGTTTGAGCGATATCCCACTGACCGGCAGTGCGCCCATCTTTACGCACCCCAACGACCGAAGTCCGTGAGCCGATATCGAGGCCAACCCAGACACTCATTCTTCCCTCTCCCAAGCGAATTAGGTAACAATGGCCTCCGGTTCCCCGACCTCGAACTTCATGCCGCTGCAACCTTGTAATGCGAAGTCCGACTTGTCGGCTTCTCGATACTCTTCGTGGTGGGCAATGAGGCGGGGGGCCTCTCTACGTACAAGGTCAGGGGCAAACCCTGCCTTCAGGAGCGATCGGCCTCCCCGGAAGTGCTTCTTCAGCCTGACGAGAATAACTTCTCCCGCCAGGCCAGTCACAACATACAAGGAGCGAGCGC
>NZ_QJRK01000108.1:0-1232 GCF_003205245.1 Pseudomonas sp. MB-090624
TGAATCGCCCCTGCTTTCCTAGACACTCTCCAAGCTCAGGAAATAGCGTTTCTCATACTCTACTGGAGACAGCTGCATAGCACTGCTGTGTCGACGCTTAGGGTTATAGAACATCTCGATGTAATCGAAAATATCACTTCGGGCTTCGTCACGCGTTGCGTAGATCTTTCGTCGGATTCGCTCCCGCTTCAAAAGCTGGAAAAAGCTCTCCGCTACGGCATTGTCGTGGCAGTTTCCCCGTCGGCTCATGCTGCTGATCACATTATTGGCCTTCAGGAAGCTTTGCCAATCTGAGCTACTGAACTGACTGCCTTGGTCTGAGTGAATCATCACTTGCTGCTGTGGCTTGCGTCGCCACACGGCCATCAGCATGGCGTCGATGGCCAGGTCGCTGCTCATTCTGGGCTTCATTGACCAACCAATGACTTGGCGGGAGAACAGATCCAGCACTACCGCCAGGTACAGCCACCCTTCATAGGTGCGGATGTAGGTGATATCGGTCACCCAGACTTTATTCGGCTCACTGACCTTGAACTGCCGGGCCAGATGGTTGGGGGATGCCACTGTTGGTTTTCCGCCATAAAACCCAGTACGACGGCGATAGCCCGTTTGCGAACGCAGCCCCTCTGCCTGCATCAAGCGACCGACTCGATTTCGCCCACAGATCTCTCCTAGCTCTCGCAGGTCATCGTGAATCTTGCGATAGCCATACACGCCGCCGCTTTCTAACCAGGCCTGCTTGATCAAGCCAAGCAGGCGCTGATCTTCTTTGGCTCGGGCAGATTGAGGTTCGGCCAACCAAGCGTAGTAGCCGCTGGGATGCACCTTGAGGGTTTGGCAAAGGCGCCGCACCGGGTAATGCGTCGAGTGCTTTTTGATGAAGGCGTACTTCAGTTGCACTCCTTGGCAAAGTACGCGGCGGCCTTTTTTAAGATGTCTCGCTCTTCAGTCACGCGCTTGAGTTCTGCGCGAAGCTTGCGCAGTTCGGCTTGCTGCTCATCGTCTTGCTGACGCTGCTCTTGGGGTTTGCTGTAGAGCTTGATCCAGGCGTAGAGGCTGTGAACAGACATGCCCAGGCGCTGGGCAACATCGGCGACAGGATTGCCTTTCTCGGTCACTTGCTTGACCGCTTCGATCTTGAATTCTTCGGGGTAACGCTGACGACTCATGGCACCTCCTATTTGGGCCTCATTATGAGGCTTGGAGGTGTCTACGAAACCAGGGGCGATTCA
>NZ_QJRK01000109.1:0-1150 GCF_003205245.1 Pseudomonas sp. MB-090624
CGTATGCCTATCTCAAGGATGTACTGACGCGGCTGCCGACCCAACGGGCCAGTGAGATCGGACAGTTGCTGCCGCATCAGTGGGTGCCGGCCTGACTTACGCAAGGTGAGTTCGCCGGACGCTTACATTCGGCCAGACGGGACATATTTTGATCCTCAAATTTAAGGGAAACAGGCGGAACATCCTAAAGCATCCCGCTAACGATGTCCTTAAATAGGACGTTGATTCCAGATCTTCGTTCGATATAGCTCGCCTTGGACTATTTCGAAGCCGTGAACTCAGGTCTCGCCTTTTCTAATCATCTGTCTGGGGCGAGCGCGTCCAGCGAAGATAGAAGCTTCTCTAAATCCATAAGCCTCGACGCCTTGATGATGTCTTACTCACCACGACTACTTAGCTTAGAGACCTCACCGGTCATTTGACACGCTCAAGCAATGGCACGAGCACGCCAGATGCCATTTCCATGAAGTCATTAATGTCGGCTCTAGTCTGGGGAATTTTGTAGCCCTTGGATGTACTTGTGATGATGACATCAGCATCCCGAAGCTTCGCAATGCCACTTGACCGTACCCGCTGCTCCGACAGGTCGCCAAAACCTCTGTCACCCAGACGGGCCAGAATGTCGGCTGTTAGGATGTAGTCCTTCGTGACGAACTCGCTCTGGAATCTCAGGTAATCCATGATGCTGACCTGCAGACGTCCATCCTCGTCCGGGTATTGGCCGACCTTCTCGATGAAACGATCTGCTTGGCGAAGGGCTTCCTGATGCACCGGGTAGTCCGCTTGCTGGACTCATCCATCGGTGGAGCATGCAGCAAATTGAACTTGGGTGGCCACTCCAGAAGAGCGAGGGTCTGCTCGCGGAGGAGCTTTTTGTAGACCTCAGCAATATCGCCAGCAGCCTTCTGCTCATAGAGCTGGGCTACAGATCCCGCGAAGAAATCAACGACCTGAATGAGGACATCATCCTTGTTGGATTTCGTCTGGAACGCATGGTCGTATCCGAAGAGATCATCGCCGTAGCGTAAGCGTCCGGCGAACTCACCTTGCGTAAGTCAGGCCGGCACCCACTGATGCGGCAGCAACTGTCCGATCTCACTGGCCCGTTGGGTCGGCAGCCGCGTCAGTACATCCTTGAGATAGGCATACG
>NZ_QJRK01000010.1:0-126808 GCF_003205245.1 Pseudomonas sp. MB-090624
TGTGTAAGCGCTGTGAGGCGTTGAGCTAACCAATACTAATTGCCCGTGAGGCTTGACCATATAACACCCAAGCAATTTGCTAGCGCAGATTGCGGTGGTGAAGATGACATGAACCGAAAGTTCGCAAGGCATCACAAACATCACATATCCGAATTCGCTGGGCTGTCCATCTGGACATTCTGGCTACAGAATTTCTTGACGACCATAGAGCATTGGAACCACCTGATCCCATCCCGAACTCAGCAGTGAAACGATGCATCGCCGATGGTAGTGTGGGGTTTCCCCATGTGAGAGTAGGTCATCGTCAAGATTCATTTCGCAAAACCCCTATCTGCGCATGCAGGTAGGGGTTTTGTCTTTGTGCTCCAAAAATAATCCCCGGCACCATCACTGTGGGAGCGGGCGTGCCCGCGAACACCGGCGCAGCCGGACCCATCACAGCGCCTGCTCCTCGGCGCCATTATCGTCAGGCTGAGCGTTTCAGCCCGAGGCATTCGGCCCTTTTCCTATGCAATCCCCCAGCCCATAGCTATCATGCCTGCCTTATTCTAAGTCGAGACTGGCATGCTGAAGTTGTTGAATCTCCTCAAGGACGGCCGGTTCCATTCCGGAGAAGCTCTGGGGGCGGCCCTCGGGGTGAGTCGTAGCGCCGTTTGGAAGCAGCTGCAGCACCTGGAGAGTGAACTGAACCTCACCATTCACAAAGTTCGTGGGCGTGGTTACCAATTGGCTGCGCCGCTGGTGTTGCTCGAGGCACAAGCAATCGCCGGGTTCGCCGAAGGCGAGCAGTGGCCAGTATTCATCCACGACACGATCGACTCGACCAACGCCGAAGGCCTGCGCATGGCGGGTGAGGGCCAGGCAGCACCCTTTTTGGTTTTGGCCGAGCGCCAGAGCGCTGGCCGTGGCCGACGTGGCCGGCAATGGGTCAGTCCGTTTGCCGAGAACCTGTACTACAGCCTGGTGCTGCGGGTTGACGGCGGCATGCGCCAGCTTGAAGGCTTGAGCTTGGTGGTAGGGTTGGCAGTAATGCGCACCTTGCAGGGCTTTGGTGTAAAGGACGTAGGGCTGAAGTGGCCTAACGATGTCCTGGTACGCGGGATGAAGATCACCGGCATTCTGCTGGAACTGGTGGGAGATCCAGCCGATGTCTGCCATGTTGTGCTGGGTGTCGGCATCAATGTGAACATGCAGGCGAACGAGCAGGTCGACCAGCAGTGGACGTCGATGCGACGCGAGCTGGGTGGGGCAATAGACCGGAATCGCCTGGTGGCGTCGCTAACCCAGCATTTGCAGCATGAACTGGCGCGTCATCGGCGCTATGGTTTCGCTGCATTCCAGGAGGAATGGGAGCAGGCGCACCTTTGGCAAGGCCGGAGTGTATCGCTGATTGCCGGTAACACACGTATTGATGGTGTTGTTCTTGGCGTCGACGGGCAGGGCGGCTTGCGCCTTGAGGTGGATGGAGTGGAGAAGAGCTTCAGCGGTGGTGAGCTCAGTTTGAGGTTGCGTGATGATTCTTGAGCTCGATTGCGGAAACAGCTTTATCAAATGGCGGGTCATCCATGTCGCCGATGCAGTGATCGAGGGCGGCGGGATTGTCGACTCCGATCAGGCATTGGTGGCCGAAGTGGCTGCACTCGTCTCGGTGCGTCTTACGGGCTGTCGCATTGTGAGTGTGCGTAGCGAGGAAGAGACCGATGCGCTTTGCGCGGTTATCGCCCAGGCCTTTGCCGTTCAGGCCCGGGTAGCGCACCCCGCCCGGGAAATGGCAGGCGTGCGCAACGGTTATGAGGATTACCAGCGTTTGGGGATGGATCGCTGGCTGGCCGCATTAGGTGCATTTCATGTTGCCAAAGGGGCTTGCCTGGTCATCGATTTGGGGACTGCTGCAAAAGCCGACTTCGTGGCTGCGGATGGCGAGCACCTGGGCGGGTATATCTGCCCGGGCATGCCATTGATGCGCAGTCAGTTGCGCACCCACACCCGGCGCATTCGTTATGACGATGCCTCCGCCGAGCGCGCGTTGACCAGCCTGCTACCAGGGCGCTCAACCGTCGAGGCAGTCGAGCGCGGTTGTGTTCTGATGCTGCAGGGTTTTGCCCGCACGCAGCTCGAGCAGGCACGCGCCCTGTGGGGTGAAGATTTCACCGTATTCCTCACTGGGGGCGATGCGCCGCTAGTGAGGGAGGCCGTGCCCCAGGCGCGTGTCGTGCCCGACCTGGTGTTCGTGGGGCTGGCCATGGCTTGTCCATTGGATTGAGGTGCCTATGCGTTGGTTGTTTCTGCTGTTACTGGTGCTCAACGTCTTCTACTACGTGTGGCATCAGCAGGAAGCCCCGCTGAAGGTCAAGGAAGTCGCCCCCTTGTCACTGTACAAGGGGAGTCAGCAAGAAATCCGGCTTTTGCGTGAAACGGGTGTATCAACACCCCCAAAGCGCCGGGATGAATGCCTGGTAATAGGTGGGGTAATGGTGCAGGCGCAGCTCGAAGCCCTGCGCCAGCGTCTGCTTAGCCTCGATATTGCGACGTTGCCGGTGGTAGGGCAGTTGCCTGGTGCCGATGGTCGTTGGCTCAAGGTAGCCCCGGAAAGCGAGCGATTGCTGGATGAAACGGTGCTCTCATCTCTTTCCAATGATTTCAAAGACTTAAAACATAAAATTATTTTCTGCCAGGGTATTGCAACTGACGAATAGCTTGATAGAATGGCGCCCGCTTCACAGGGAACACCACTTAGGTGGTAGAGCTGGAAGCGGTGTCAAAGCAGCTAAGTTTCAGATTTGATTGAAAAAATTTGAAAAAACGCTTGACACTAGGACGGCAGACAAATAGAATGCCGGCCACATCTGGAGGGATTCCCGAGCGGTCAAAGGGGACGGACTGTAAATCCGTTGCGAGAGCTTCGAAGGTTCGAATCCTTCTCCCTCCACCAGTTTTAGCGAGAGCCGCAAGCTCCGCGGGTATAGTTTAGTGGTAGAACCTCAGCCTTCCAAGCTGATGATGCGGGTTCGATTCCCGCTACCCGCTCCAAGTTTGCTGGATTTTGCACAAAGTGTTTCGCTCTTGTAGCTCAGTTGGTAGAGCACACCCTTGGTAAGGGTGAGGTCAGCGGTTCAAATCCGCTCAAGAGCTCCATACAAACAAGGCAGATATGAAAATATCTGCCTTTGTTTTATCAGCGCAAGACTATTCTTCTGCGAGGGTTGTATCGATGGCTAAGGAAAAGTTTGATCGTTCCCTTCCCCACGTTAACGTCGGCACCATCGGCCACGTTGACCACGGTAAGACCACTCTGACCGCAGCTCTGACTCGCGTCTGCTCCGAAGTTTTCGGTTCGGCAGTCGTTGAGTTCGACAAGATCGACTCGGCTCCGGAAGAAAAAGCGCGCGGTATTACCATCAACACCGCTCACGTCGAGTACAACTCGAACATTCGTCACTACGCTCACGTTGACTGCCCAGGTCACGCTGACTACGTGAAGAACATGATCACCGGTGCTGCCCAGATGGACGGCGCGATCCTGGTTTGCTCGGCCGCCGATGGTCCGATGCCGCAAACCCGTGAGCACATCCTGCTGTCCCGTCAGGTTGGCGTTCCGTACATCGTGGTCTTCCTGAACAAGGCTGACCTGGTAGACGACGCTGAGCTGCTGGAACTGGTCGAGATGGAAGTTCGCGACCTGCTGTCCACCTACGACTTCCCAGGCGACGACACCCCGATCATCATCGGTTCGGCTCGTATGGCGCTGGAAGGCAAAGACGACAACGAAATGGGCACTACCGCTGTCAAGAAGCTGGTAGAAACTCTGGATGCCTACATCCCTGAGCCAGTTCGTGCCATCGACCAGCCATTCCTGATGCCAATCGAAGACGTATTCTCGATCTCGGGTCGTGGTACCGTTGTTACCGGCCGTATCGAGCGTGGTATCGTCCGCGTTCAGGATCCGCTGGAAATCGTTGGTCTGCGTGACACCACCACCACCACCTGCACCGGTGTTGAGATGTTCCGCAAGCTGCTGGACGAAGGCCGTGCTGGCGAGAACTGCGGCGTTCTGCTGCGTGGTACCAAGCGTGACGACGTTGAGCGTGGTCAGGTTCTGGTCAAGCCAGGTTCGGTCAAGCCGCACACCAAGTTCACCGCAGAAGTCTACGTTCTCTCGAAGGAAGAAGGCGGCCGTCACACTCCGTTCTTCAAAGGCTACCGTCCTCAGTTCTACTTCCGTACCACTGACGTGACCGGTAACTGCGAACTGCCGGAAGGCGTTGAAATGGTAATGCCAGGTGACAACATTCAGATGACTGTTACCCTGATCAAGACCATCGCAATGGAAGACGGTCTGCGCTTCGCTATCCGTGAAGGCGGTCGTACCGTCGGCGCCGGCGTCGTAGCAAAAATTATTGAATAAGTAGTTGATTTACTTGATCAGGCCGGTATAATGGCCGGCCTGATACAGCGTTACAGGTCAGTAGCTCAATTGGCAGAGCGACGGTCTCCAAAACCGTAGGTTGGGGGTTCGATTCCCTCCTGACCTGCCATTTCACCTCGGTGTGATGGCTTTCTTCTTACAGGATCCTCCTCGATGACCCCCAAAACTGAAGCCCAAGAATCGCGTTTTGATCTGTTCAAGTGGCTGGCTGTAGTGGCTTTGGTGGTTGTTGGCGTAGTGGGTAACCAGTATTACTCCGCCTCCCCAATCCTGTATCGCGTTCTCGCACTTCTCGTCCTGGCTGCTGTCGCGGGCTTTGTAGCTCTGCAGACTGCGAAGGGCAAGTCGTTCTTTACGTTGGCGAAGGAAGCTCGTGCCGAGATTCGTAAAGTCGTGTGGCCGACCCGCCAGGAAACCACCCAGACCACGCTGATTGTCGTGGCTGTTGTGCTGGTTATGGCACTGCTGCTGTGGGGGCTCGACTCCCTGCTCGGCTGGGCGGTCTCCCTGATCGTTGGCTAAAGGTGTCCCGTGGCTAAGCGTTGGTATGTTGTGCATGCTTACTCGGGTTACGAGAAGCATGTAATGCGCTCCCTGATTGAGCGCGTCAAGCTGGCTGGCATGGAAGACGGTTTCGGCGAGATCTTGGTTCCGACCGAAGAAGTCGTCGAAATGCGTAACGGCCAGAAGCGCAAAAGTGAGCGCAAATTCTTCCCTGGCTATGTACTGGTCCAGATGGAGATGAACGAAGGGACTTGGCACTTGGTCAAGGACACCCCTCGTGTGATGGGCTTTATTGGTGGTACTGCAGACAAGCCTGCGCCGATCACTGATAAAGAAGCCGAGGCTATCCTGCGTCGCGTGGCCGACGGTAGCGACAAGCCGAAGCCGAAGACGCTGTTCGAGCCAGGTGAAGTGGTTCGTGTCATTGACGGTCCGTTCGCTGACTTCAATGGCAGTGTCGAAGAGGTTAACTACGAAAAGAGCCGCCTGCAGGTTGCAGTGCTCATTTTCGGTCGCTCTACTCCGGTGGAGCTCGAGTTCAGCCAGGTCGAAAAGGTCTAGGCGGACAAAGCATCCCATACCCCGCAGCCCTGTGTGCTGCGGGGTTTTGTCGTCACTGGGATAAAACGCAAGTCATCCGGGGAGCCATCAGGCGTTCGTACCCGATTTTGGAGTAGCTCATGGCTAAGAAGATTCAGGCTTACATCAAGCTGCAAGTTAAGGCCGGCCAGGCCAACCCAAGCCCACCCGTTGGTCCAGCACTGGGTCAACATGGTGTGAACATCATGGAATTCTGCAAGGCCTTCAACGCCCGTACCCAGGGTCAAGAAGCCGGCCTGCCGACTCCAGTGATCATCACTGTCTACAGCGACCGTAGCTTCACCTTCGAGACCAAGAGCACCCCTGCCTCGGTTCTGCTGAAGAAAGCTGCTGGCCTGACCAGTGGTTCGGCTCGCCCGAACACCGTTAAAGTCGGTACCGTTACCCGTGCTCAGCTGGAAGACATCGCGAAAGCCAAACAGGCTGACCTGACTGCCGCTGACCTGGACGCTGCTGTACGCACCATCGCTGGCTCTGCCCGCAGCATGGGCCTGAACGTGGAGGGTGTGTAATGGCTAAGCTGACCAAACGCCAAAAGGCAATCGCCGAGAAAATCGAAGCAGGCAAGGCCTACAACTTCGAAGAAGCGGCAACTCTGCTGGCCTCGCTGCCTGCTGCCAAGTTCGTCGAGTCCTACGACATCGCCGTAAACCTCGGTGTTGACCCGCGTAAATCTGACCAGGTCGTACGTAGCGCTACTGTGCTGCCGCACGGCACTGGCAAGACCGTTCGCGTTGCCGTTTTCACCCAGGGCCCAGCTGCTGAAGCTGCTCTGGCTGCAGGCGCTGACCGCGTAGGTATGGACGATCTGGCTGCCGAAATGAAAGGCGGCGACCTGAACTATGACGTCGTCATCGCATCGCCTGATGCCATGCGCGTTGTAGGTCAGCTGGGTCAGGTTCTGGGTCCTCGCGGCCTGATGCCTAACCCGAAAGTTGGTACCGTGACTCCAGACGTAGCCACTGCCGTGAAAAACGCCAAGGCTGGTCAGGTTCGCTACCGTACCGACAAGAACGGTATCATCCACACCTCCGTTGGCAAGGTCGGCTTTGAAGCTGGCAAGCTGAAGGAAAACGTTGAAGCCCTGATCGCTGACCTGAAGCGTATCAAGCCAGCTTCTTCGAAAGGTATCTACGTTAAGCGCGTTACCCTGAGCACCACCATGGGCCCAGGTCTGGTCATCGATCAGAGCTCGCTGAACGTGTAAGAACATGGTGGTGCGACATGTCGCGCTACCAGCAAAAATTGGGGTCCCTGCCTGGCGGGGGCTATCCAAGACCGTAGGCGGCGCAAGCCTTAAAAACCCAGCCCACGCAGATGGTGCTCCCGATTCGTTACCGAATCAGACACCAAAACGACATCAGGCTTCGGCCAGATGAAACGGTAAAAACCAGGAGTAAACCCGTGGCAATTAAACTCGAAGACAAGAAGGCCATCGTCGCTGAAGTCAACGAGGCTGCCAAAGTCGCTCTGTCCGCTGTCGTGGCTGATGCCCGTGGTGTGACTGTAGGCGCAATGACCGGACTCCGTAAAGAGGCCCGCGAAGCTGGCGTTTATGTACGTGTCGTACGTAACACCCTGCTCAAGCGCGCTGTTGAAGGCACCGAATTTTCGATCCTCAACGACGCGTTCAAAGGCCCGACCCTGATTGCTTTCTCCAACGAACACCCGGGCGCTGCTGCTCGTCTGTTCAAAGAGTTCGCCAAGGGTCAGGACAAGTTCGAGATCAAGGCAGCTGCGTTTGACGGCAATTTCATTGCAGCGAACCAGATCGACGTGTTGGCTACCCTGCCGACCCGCGACGAAGCTATTGCGAAACTGATGAGCGTTATTCAAGGCGCCACCAGCAAGCTGGCTCGTACTCTGGCAGCCATTCGCGACCAGAAAGAAGCTACCGCCGCCTAAGGCGTGCGAATTCTTTCAAAATCATACGTTTAATTTGATGGCTGCGTAGGCTGTCACCCCAATACAGGATTTAAGTCATGTCCCTGACTAACGAACAAATCATCGAAGCAATCGGCCAGAAAACCGTTCTGGAAGTTGTTGAGCTGATCAAAGCAATGGAAGAAACCTTCGGCGTTACCGCTGCTGTTGCCGCTGCTGGCCCAGCTGCTGCTGCTGCCGTTGTTGAAGAGCAGACCGAGTTCAACGTTGTTCTGGTTGAAGCCGGCGACAAGAAAGTGAACGTGATCAAAGCCGTTCGTGAGCTGACCGGTCTGGGCCTGAAAGAAGCCAAAGAGAAAGTCGATGGCGCTCCTCAGGTTGTAGCTGAAGGCGTTTCGAAAGAAGCCGCTGAAGACGCTAAGAAGAAGCTGGAAGAAGCAGGCGCTAAAGTCGAGCTGAAGTAATCTCGACCTTGCGATGCCAGCCTGAGCGTTGAGCAAAAGGCTGATGGCTGGTGGCTTATGCCACCGGCCTTTTTCCGTTATTGGTGGCCGGTCATGCCGGCCCCGATAACAAGCTGCAAGACACCCATGTGGGTGGCGCAAACCAAGGGGTTTGCACGATTTTCTGGCTGCTCCCGCCGGGAGAAGCCAAACAAGCAGGTGACCAAGCTGGGGAACGCTGATGGCTTACTCATACACTGAGAAAAAACGTATCCGCAAGGACTTTAGCAAGTTGCCGGACGTCATGGATGTGCCTTACCTCCTGGCCATCCAGCTGGATTCGTATCGCGAATTCCTGCAAGCGGGAGCATCCAAGGATAACTTCCGCGACGTCGGCCTGCACGCGGCCTTCAAATCGGTATTCCCGATCATCAGCTACTCCGGCAATGCTGCCCTGGAGTACGTAGGCTATCGCCTGGGCGAACCCGCCTTCGATGTGAAGGAATGTGTCCTGCGTGGTGTGACCTTCGCGGTACCACTGCGGGTCAAGGTGCGCCTGATCATCTTCGACAAGGAATCGTCGAACAAAGCGATCAAGGACATCAAAGAGCAAGAAGTCTACATGGGTGAAATCCCCCTGATGACTGAAAACGGTACCTTCGTAATCAACGGTACCGAGCGTGTGATCGTTTCCCAGCTGCACCGTTCGCCTGGTGTGTTCTTCGACCACGACCGTGGCAAGACCCACAGCTCCGGCAAGCTGCTGTACTCCGCTCGCATCATCCCTTACCGCGGCTCCTGGCTGGACTTCGAGTTCGACCCGAAGGACTGCGTGTTCGTGCGTATCGACCGTCGCCGCAAACTGCCGGCCTCGGTGCTGCTGCGTGCCCTGGGCTACAGCACTGAAGAAGTGCTGAACACCTTCTACACCACCAACGTGTTCCACATTTCCGGCGAAAAACTCAGCCTGGAACTGGTGCCACAGCGTCTGCGTGGTGAAGTTGCTGTCATGGACATCCATGACGAAACCGGCAAAGTCATCGTCGAGCAAGGCCGCCGTATTACCGCGCGCCACATCAACCAGATCGAGAAAGCCGGCGTCAAGCAGCTGGACGTTCCTATGGAATACGTCCTGGGCCGCACCACCGCCAAGGCTATCGTGCATCCGGCTACCGGTGAGATCCTCGCCGAGTGCAACACCGAGATGACCACCGAGCTGCTGATCAAGGTCGCCAAGGCGCAGGTTGTCCGTATCGAGACCCTGTACACCAACGACATCGACTGCGGTCCGTTCATCTCCGACACGCTGAAGATCGACACCACCAGCAACCAGCTGGAAGCCCTGGTCGAAATCTACCGCATGATGCGTCCAGGCGAGCCGCCGACCAAGGATGCCGCCGAGACCCTGTTCAACAACCTGTTCTTCAGCGCCGAGCGTTACGACCTGTCCGCCGTTGGCCGCATGAAGTTCAACCGTCGTATCGGTCGTACCGAGATCGAAGGTTCGGGCGTGCTGAGCAAGGAAGATATCGTCGAGGTCCTGAAGACCCTGGTCGATATCCGTAACGGCAAAGGCATTGTCGACGACATCGACCATCTGGGTAACCGTCGCGTTCGTTGCGTCGGCGAGATGGCCGAGAACCAGTTCCGCGTTGGCCTGGTGCGTGTAGAGCGCGCGGTCAAGGAACGTCTGTCGATGGCGGAAAGCGAAGGCCTGATGCCGCAAGACCTGATCAACGCCAAGCCGGTTGCGGCGGCGGTGAAAGAGTTCTTCGGTTCCAGCCAGCTGTCCCAGTTCATGGACCAGAACAACCCGCTCTCCGAGATCACCCACAAGCGCCGCGTCTCTGCACTCGGCCCTGGCGGTCTGACCCGTGAGCGTGCTGGCTTTGAAGTCCGTGACGTGCACCCGACCCACTACGGCCGTGTGTGCCCGATCGAGACCCCTGAAGGTCCGAACATCGGTCTGATCAACTCCCTGGCAGCCTATGCCCGCACCAACCAGTACGGCTTCCTGGAAAGCCCGTACCGCGTGGTGAAAGAAGGTGTGGTCAGCGACGACATCGTGTTCCTGTCGGCCATTGAAGAAGCCGATCACGTTATCGCCCAGGCTTCGGCCGCGATGAACGACAAGAAGCAGCTGATCGATGAGCTGGTAGCGGTCCGTCACCTGAACGAATTCACCGTCAAGGCGCCGGAAGACGTCACCCTGATGGACGTGTCGCCGAAGCAGGTTGTTTCCGTCGCTGCCTCGCTGATCCCGTTCCTCGAGCACGACGACGCCAACCGTGCACTGATGGGTTCGAACATGCAGCGTCAGGCTGTACCGACCCTGCGTGCCGACAAGCCGCTGGTAGGTACCGGCATGGAGCGCAACGTTGCCCGTGACTCCGGTGTCTGCGTGGTTGCTCGCCGCGGTGGCGTGATCGACTCGGTCGACGCCAGCCGTATCGTCGTTCGCGTCAATGACGATGAAGTCGAGACCGGTGAAGCCGGTGTGGACATCTACAACCTGACCAAGTACACCCGTTCCAACCAGAACACCTGCATCAACCAGCGTCCGCTGGTCAGCAAGGGTGACAAGGTTCAGCGCAGCGACATCATGGCCGACGGCCCGTCCACCGACATGGGTGAGCTGGCACTGGGTCAGAACATGCGTATCGCCTTCATGGCGTGGAACGGCTTCAACTTCGAAGACTCCATCTGCCTGTCCGAACGTGTGGTGCAGGAAGACCGCTTCACCACGATCCACATTCAGGAACTGACCTGTGTGGCGCGTGATACCAAGCTTGGCCCAGAGGAAATCACTGCGGACATCCCGAACGTGGGTGAAGCCGCACTGAACAAGCTGGACGAAGCCGGTATCGTCTACGTGGGTGCGGAAGTCGGCGCGGGTGACATCCTGGTCGGTAAAGTTACGCCAAAAGGCGAAACCCAGCTGACTCCGGAAGAAAAACTGCTGCGCGCCATCTTCGGCGAAAAAGCCAGCGACGTTAAGGACACTTCCCTGCGCGTGCCGACCGGCACCAAGGGTACTGTCATCGACGTACAGGTCTTCACCCGTGATGGCGTGGAGCGCGACAGCCGCGCCCTGGCCATCGAGAAGATGCAGCTGGACGAGATCCGCAAGGACCTCAACGAAGAGTTCCGCATCGTCGAAGGCGCAACCTTCGAGCGTCTGCGTTCTGCCCTGAACGGCCAAGTGGTCGACGGTGGCGCGGGCCTGAAGAAAGGCACCGTGATCTCCGACGAAGTACTGGACGGTCTGGAGCACGGCCAGTGGTTCAAGCTGCGCATGGCTGAAGATGCACTGAACGAGCAGCTGGAAAAGGCTCAGCAGTACATCGTTGACCGTCGCCGTCTGCTGGACGACAAGTTCGAAGACAAGAAGCGCAAGCTGCAGCAGGGCGATGACCTGGCGCCAGGCGTACTGAAGATCGTCAAGGTTTACCTGGCAATCCGCCGTCGCATCCAGCCGGGTGACAAGATGGCCGGCCGTCACGGTAACAAAGGTGTTGTCTCGGTTATCATGCCGGTTGAAGACATGCCGCACGACGCCAACGGTACTCCGGTCGACGTCGTACTGAACCCGCTGGGCGTACCTTCGCGTATGAACGTTGGTCAGATCCTCGAAACCCACCTGGGCCTTGCGGCCAAAGGCCTGGGCGAGAAGATCGACCGCATGCTGGAAGAGCAGCGCAAAGCCGCTGAGCTGCGTGTATTCCTGACCGAGGTCTACAACGAGATCGGTGGTCGTCAGGAAAACCTCGACGAGTTCTCCGACGCCGAGATCCTGGCCCTGGCGCACAACCTGAAGAAAGGTGTGCCTATGGCTACTCCGGTCTTCGATGGTGCCAAGGAGCGCGAGATCAAGGCCATGCTGAAACTGGCAGACCTGCCAGAAAGCGGCCAGATGGTGCTGTTCGATGGCCGTACCGGCAACAAGTTCGAGCGTCCGGTGACCGTTGGTTACATGTACATGCTCAAGCTGAACCACTTGGTGGACGACAAGATGCACGCGCGTTCCACTGGTTCCTACAGCCTGGTTACCCAGCAGCCGCTGGGTGGTAAGGCGCAGTTCGGTGGTCAGCGTTTCGGGGAGATGGAAGTGTGGGCGCTGGAAGCATACGGCGCGGCATACACCCTGCAAGAAATGCTCACAGTGAAGTCGGACGACGTGAACGGCCGTACCAAGATGTACAAGAACATCGTGGATGGCGATCACCGTATGGAGCCGGGCATGCCCGAGTCCTTCAACGTGTTGATCAAAGAGATCCGTTCCCTCGGTATCGATATCGATCTGGAAACCGAATAACACGTGACGCGAAGGGGAGTGGGGCAGGTAATGCCCGCTCCCTGCTCCGCCAGGAGGAAAGGCCTTGAAAGACCTACTGAATTTGCTGAAAAACCAGGGTCAAGTCGAAGAGTTCGACGCCATCCGCATCGGTCTGGCGTCGCCTGAAATGATCCGTTCGTGGTCGTTCGGTGAAGTTAAGAAGCCGGAAACCATCAACTACCGTACGTTCAAGCCTGAGCGTGACGGCCTGTTCTGCGCCAAGATCTTTGGCCCAGTCAAGGACTACGAGTGCCTGTGCGGCAAGTACAAGCGCCTCAAGCACCGTGGCGTAATCTGCGAGAAGTGCGGCGTTGAAGTTGCCCTGGCCAAAGTGCGTCGTGAGCGCATGGCGCACATCGAGCTGGCCTCGCCGGTCGCCCACATCTGGTTCCTGAAGTCGCTGCCGTCCCGTATCGGCCTGCTGATGGACATGACCCTGCGTGACATCGAGCGCGTGCTCTACTTCGAGAGCTACGTCGTTATCGACCCGGGCATGACCACCCTGGAAAAGGGCCAGCTGCTGAACGACGAGCAGTACTTCGAAGCGCTGGAAGAGTTCGGTGACGACTTCGATGCCCGCATGGGTGCCGAGGCTGTCCGCGAACTGCTGCACGCTATCGACCTGGAGCACGAGATCGGCCGCCTGCGTGAAGAAATTCCGCAGACCAACTCGGAAACCAAGATCAAGAAGCTGTCCAAGCGCCTGAAGCTGATGGAAGCTTTCCAGGGCTCGGGCAACCTGCCTGAGTGGATGGTGCTGACCGTTCTGCCAGTACTGCCGCCGGACCTGCGTCCGCTGGTACCGCTGGATGGTGGCCGCTTCGCGACCTCCGACCTGAACGACCTGTATCGTCGGGTGATCAACCGTAACAACCGTCTGAAGCGCCTGCTGGATCTGTCGGCGCCGGACATCATCGTGCGCAACGAAAAGCGCATGCTGCAGGAGGCGGTCGACGCCCTGCTGGACAACGGCCGTCGCGGTCGCGCCATCACTGGCTCGAACAAGCGTCCGCTGAAGTCCCTGGCCGACATGATCAAAGGTAAGCAAGGTCGCTTCCGTCAGAACTTGCTCGGTAAGCGTGTGGACTACTCCGGCCGTTCGGTAATTACCGTAGGCCCGACCCTGCGTCTGCACCAGTGCGGTCTGCCGAAGAAGATGGCCCTCGAGCTGTTCAAGCCGTTCATTTTCGGCAAGCTGGAAATGCGTGGTCTGGCGACCACAATCAAGGCTGCCAAGAAGATGGTCGAGCGCGAGCTGCCAGAGGTATGGGACGTTCTCGCCGAGGTGATCCGCGAACACCCCGTACTGCTCAACCGTGCGCCAACCCTGCACCGTCTGGGTATCCAGGCCTTTGAACCGGTTCTGATCGAAGGTAAAGCCATCCAGCTGCACCCGCTGGTCTGCGCCGCGTACAACGCCGACTTCGACGGTGACCAGATGGCCGTTCACGTGCCGCTGACGCTGGAAGCCCAGCTCGAAGCGCGCGCGCTGATGATGTCGACCAACAACATTCTGTCGCCAGCCAACGGTGAGCCAATCATCGTTCCGTCGCAGGACGTTGTACTGGGTCTGTACTACATGACCCGTGAGGCGATCAATGCCAAGGGCGAAGGTCGCGTATTCGCCGACCTGCAGGAAGTCGACCGCGTATTCCGCGCCGGCGAAGCTGCCCTGCACGCGAAAATCAAGGTTCGTATCAACGAAACCGTGAAAGAGCGTGATGGCTCGGTGGTCAAGAACACCCGTATCGTCGACACCACCGTCGGCCGTGCGCTGCTGTTCCAGGTTGTACCGGCAGGCCTGCCGTACGATGTGGTCAACCAGCCAATGAAGAAAAAGGCGATCTCCAAGCTGATCAACCAGTGCTACCGCGTGGTTGGTCTGAAAGAGACCGTCATCTTCGCTGACCAGTTGATGTACACCGGTTTCGCCTACTCGACCATTTCCGGTGTTTCCATCGGTGTTAACGACTTCGTTATCCCGGACGAGAAAGCCCGCATCATCGGTAACGCTACCGATGAAGTGAAGGAAATCGAGAGCCAGTACGCCTCCGGCCTGGTAACCCAGGGCGAGAAGTACAACAAGGTCATCGACTTGTGGTCCAAGGCGAACGACGAAGTGTCCAAGGCGATGATGGCCAACCTCTCGAAAGAGAAGGTCATCGACCGCGAGGGCAAGGAAGTCGAGCAAGAGTCCTTCAACTCGATGTACATGATGGCTGACTCGGGTGCGCGGGGTTCCGCAGCACAGATCCGTCAGCTGGCTGGTATGCGTGGCCTGATGGCCAAGCCGGACGGCTCGATCATCGAGACGCCGATCACCGCGAACTTCCGTGAAGGTCTGAGCGTACTCCAGTACTTCATCTCGACCCACGGTGCTCGTAAGGGTCTGGCGGATACCGCCTTGAAGACTGCGAACTCGGGTTACCTGACGCGTCGTCTGGTGGACGTTGCCCAGGATCTGGTGGTTACCGAGATCGACTGCGGCACCGACCAAGGCCTGCTGATGACTCCGCACATCGAAGGCGGCGACGTTGTAGAGCCGCTGGGTGAGCGTGTACTGGGTCGTGTCATCGCCCGCGACGTGTTCAAGCCAGGCACCGAGGACGTGATCGTTCCGGCCGGTACCCTGGTCGACGAGCAGTGGGTCGAGTTCATCGAGCTGAACAGCATCGACGAAGTGATCGTGCGTTCGCCGATCAGCTGCGAAACCCGCTACGGCATCTGCGCCAAGTGCTACGGTCGTGACCTGGCTCGCGGTCACCAGGTGAACATCGGTGAAGCTGTCGGCGTTATCGCTGCACAGTCGATCGGTGAGCCGGGTACCCAGCTGACCATGCGTACGTTCCACATCGGTGGTGCTGCAAGCCGTACTTCGGCTGCCGACAGCGTCCAGGTGAAGAACGGCGGTATGGTGCGTCTGCACAACCTGAAGCAGGTCGAGCGTGCCGACGGCAACCTGGTTGCCGTATCGCGTTCCGGTGAGTTGGCCATTGCCGACGAATTCGGCCGTGAGCGTGAGCGCTACAAGCTGCCTTACGGTGCAGTGATTTCGGTCAAGGAAGGTGAAAAGGTCGAAGCTGGCGCCATCGTCGCCAAGTGGGACCCGCACACCCACCCGATCGTGACCGAGCTGAAAGGTACCGTGACCTTCGTGGGCATGGAAGAAAACATCACCATCAAGCGTCAGACCGATGAACTGACCGGCTTGACCAACATTGAAGTACTGGACGTGAAGGATCGCCCTGCCGCAGGCAAGGAAATCCGTCCGGCAATCAAGATGGTCGATGCCGCTGGCAAGGATCTGTACCTGCCAGGTACCGACGTACCTGCCCAGTACTTCCTGCCGGCCAACGCCCTCGTGGGTGTGGCTGACGGTGCCCAGATCGGTGTTGGTGACGTTATTGCGCGTATCCCGCAAGAAACGTCGAAGACCCGTGACATCACCGGTGGTCTGCCGCGCGTTGCCGACCTGTTCGAAGCGCGTCGTCCGAAAGAAGCCTCGATTCTGGCTGAAGTCAGCGGCACCATCGCATTCGGTAAAGAGACCAAGGGCAAGCGTCGCCTGGTGATCACTCCGACCGACGGTAGCGATCCGTACGAAGAGCTGATTCCGAAGTGGCGCCACCTGAACGTGTTCGAAGGTGAGCAGGTAAACCGCGGTGAAGTTATCTCCGACGGCCCGAGCGATCCGCACGACATCCTGCGTCTGCTGGGTGTCAGCGCGCTGGCGAAGTACATCGTCAACGAGATCCAGGACGTTTACCGTCTGCAAGGCGTGAAGATCAACGACAAGCACATCGAGACCATCCTGCGTCAGATGCTGCGCAAGGTCGAGATCTCCGAGTCGGGCGATTCCAGCTTCATCAAGGGCGACCAGATGGAACTGACCCAGGTACTGGTAGAGAACGAGCGTCTCGCCAGCGAGGACAAGTTCATCTCCAAGTTCACCCGTGTGCTGCTGGGTATCACCAAGGCCTCGCTGTCGACCGAGTCGTTCATCTCCGCGGCTTCCTTCCAGGAAACCACCCGCGTACTGACCGAAGCGGCGGTAACCGGCAAGCGCGACTACCTGCGCGGCCTGAAGGAGAACGTGGTTGTGGGTCGTTTGATCCCAGCCGGTACTGGTCTGGCTTACCACAGCGAGCGCAAGCGTCGCCGTGATGCCGACAAACCGTTGCGTGTCAGCGCCAGTGAGGTGGAAGCCGCACTGACCGAAGCGCTGAATTCCAGCGGTAACTAAGTCCAGGGCGGGGCCCCGGCTACCCTCGAACGGGCATCGGCGACATGAAATGTTGCCGATGATCGGGCGAGGAGGGCCGGGGCCTTGTCTTGACTGGGTGCAAGATCCTCTTTAGACTTTTGTACCCTTAAATTTGGTGAGGCTCCGTCTCGCCAATTTTTGGCTTTCTTGCAAGACAATAGAGTCGCAAGACAATCAGTGGAGCTAGTAGATGGCAACTATCAACCAGCTGGTACGTCAGCCGCGTAAGCGTTCGGTCGAGAAGTCCGACGTTCCTGCGCTGCAGAACTGCCCGCAACGTCGTGGCGTGTGCACCCGTGTGTACACCACCACGCCGAAAAAACCTAACTCGGCACTGCGTAAAGTATGCCGTGTGCGTCTGACCAACGGTTTCGAGGTTTCCTCGTACATCGGTGGTGAAGGCCACAACCTGCAAGAGCACAGCGTCGTCCTGATCCGTGGCGGCCGTGTAAAAGACTTGCCAGGTGTTCGTTACCACACCGTTCGCGGCTCTCTGGATACTTCGGGCGTCAAAGGCCGTAACCAGGGTCGTTCGAAATACGGTACCAAGCGTCCGAAGTAATCGGCCGTTTGCAGACATCCATTTTTTTGAGTCGATAAGAGTAAGGTCGGGCAGGGGTCGAAGACCCGCGTCCCGGGCTAACCTGAAGACCGTTTGAGGGCTTATCATGCCAAGACGTCGTGTAGCAGCAAAACGTGAGATCCTTGACGATCCGAAGTACGGATCCCAGATCCTCGCCAAGTTCATGAACCACGTGATGGAAAGCGGCAAGAAGGCCGTAGCCGAGCGCATCGTTTACGGTGCCCTGGATACCGTCAAAGCACGCAAGAACAGCGACCCCCTGGAAATCTTCGAGAAAGCTCTCGACGCCATCGCTCCGCTGGTCGAAGTCAAGTCCCGTCGTGTAGGCGGTGCTACTTACCAGGTTCCGGTTGAAGTTCGTCCATCCCGTCGTAACGCTCTGGCAATGCGCTGGCTCGTAGACTACGCCCGCAAGCGCGGCGAGAAGTCGATGGCTCTGCGTCTGGCCGGCGAACTGCTGGATGCTGCTGAAGGCAAGGGTGCTGCAGTCAAGAAGCGTGAAGACGTGCACCGTATGGCTGAAGCCAACAAAGCGTTCTCGCACTACCGCTTCTAATTCAAGCATCAATCATTTTGCGAGGGCTTTATGGCTCGTACTACAGCAATTAACCGCTACCGTAACATCGGTATCTGTGCCCACGTTGACGCGGGCAAGACTACCACTACCGAGCGGATCCTGTTCTACACAGGTCTGAGCCACAAGATGGGCGAGGTGCATGACGGCGCCGCGACCACCGACTGGATGGTGCAGGAGCAGGAGCGCGGTATCACCATTACCTCCGCTGCCGTTACCACCTTCTGGAAAGGTTCCCGTGGTCAGTACGACAACTACCGCGTAAACGTCATCGATACCCCCGGCCACGTTGACTTCACCATTGAAGTAGAGCGTTCGCTGCGCGTACTCGACGGCGCGGTCGTTGTGTTCTGCGGTACCTCCGGCGTTGAGCCGCAGTCCGAAACCGTATGGCGTCAGGCCAACAAGTACGGCGTTCCACGTGTCGTATACGTGAACAAGATGGACCGTGCCGGTGCCAACTTCCTGCGCGTTGTAGGTCAGATCAAGAACCGTCTGGGTCACACCCCGGTTCCGGTCCAGCTGGCCATCGGTGCAGAAGATGACTTCCAGGGTCAGGTTGACCTGATCAAGATGAAGGCCATCTACTGGAACGACGACGACAAAGGCACCACCTACCGCGAGGAAGAAATTCCTGCCGAGCTGGTGGACCTGGCCAACGAATGGCGCAGCAACATGGTCGAGGCTGCTGCCGAGGCCAACGAAGAGCTGATGAACAAGTACCTTGAAGAAGGTGACCTGTCCGTCGAAGACATCAAGGCTGGTCTGCGCGCCCGTACCCTGGCGAGCGAGATCGTTCCTGCTGTCTGCGGTTCTTCGTTCAAGAACAAGGGCGTTCCCCTGGTTCTCGATGCCGTCATTGACTACCTGCCTGCGCCAACCGAGATCCCTGCGATCAAGGGTATCCACCCTGATCTGATCGACGTGCCGAAGGATGAAGTCAAGCCAGAACAGTACGACGAGCGTCCTGCTGACGACAACGAGCCGTTCTCGGCTCTGGCGTTCAAGATCGCTACCGACCCGTTCGTGGGCACCCTGACCTTCGTCCGCGTTTACTCGGGCTTCCTGACCTCTGGTGACTCCGTCATCAACTCGGTCAAGGGCAAGAAAGAGCGCGTTGGCCGTATGGTGCAGATGCACGCCAACCAGCGTGAAGAGATCAAGGAAGTACGTGCAGGTGACATCGCTGCTCTGATCGGGATGAAGGACGTCACCACCGGTGATACCCTGTGCAACCTCGACAAGCCGATCATCCTTGAGCGTATGGACTTCCCTGAGCCGGTAATTTCGCTCTCCGTAGAGCCGAAAACCAAGGCTGACCAGGAGAAGATGGGTATCGCACTGGGCAAGCTGGCCCAGGAAGACCCGTCGTTCCGCGTCAAGACCGACGAAGAAACCGGCCAGACCATCATCTCCGGTATGGGTGAGCTGCACCTGGACATCCTCGTTGACCGCATGAAGCGCGAATTCAACGTCGAGTGCAACGTCGGCAAGCCGCAGGTTTCGTACCGCGAGAAGATCACCAAGTCCAACGTCGAGATCGAAGGCAAGTTCGTTCGTCAGTCGGGTGGTCGTGGTCAGTTCGGTCACTGCTGGATCCGTTTCTCGGAGCCAGACGTCGACGAGAAGGGCAACATCACCGAAGGTCTGGTCTTCACCAACGAAGTCGTTGGTGGTGTGATTCCGAAGGAATTCATCGCCCCGATCCAGAAGGGTATCGAAGAGCAGATGAAAAACGGCGTTGTTGCCGGCTATCCGCTGCTCGGCCTGAAGGCTACAGTGTTCGACGGTTCGTACCACGACGTCGACTCCAACGAAATGGCGTTCAAGATCGCCGCTTCGATGGCGACCAAGCAACTGGCCCAGAAGGGCGGTGGCGTGGTGCTTGAGCCGATCATGAAGGTCGAAGTTGTAACCCCGGAAGATTACCTGGGTGACGTGATGGGTGACCTGAGCCGTCGTCGTGGGATGATCCAGGGTAATGAAGACTCGGTGTCCGGCAAGGTAATCACTGCTGAGGTACCACTCGGAGAAATGTTCGGTTACGCAACCGACGTTCGTTCCATGTCTCAGGGTCGCGCAAGCTACTCCATGGAATTCTCCAAATACGCCGAAGCTCCGTCGAACATCGTCGAAGCACTCGTTAAAAAACAAGGCTAATCCCCTTTAGGCAAGAGGTTCACTGTCGTGGCTAAAGAAAAATTTGATCGTTCCCTTCCCCACGTTAACGTCGGCACCATCGGCCACGTTGACCACGGTAAGACCACTCTGACCGCAGCTCTGACTCGCGTCTGCTCCGAAGTTTTCGGTTCGGCAGTCGTTGAGTTCGACAAGATCGACTCGGCTCCGGAAGAAAAAGCGCGCGGTATTACCATCAACACCGCTCACGTCGAGTACAACTCGAACATTCGTCACTACGCTCACGTTGACTGCCCAGGTCACGCTGACTACGTGAAGAACATGATCACCGGTGCTGCCCAGATGGACGGCGCGATCCTGGTTTGCTCGGCCGCCGATGGTCCGATGCCGCAAACCCGTGAGCACATCCTGCTGTCCCGTCAGGTTGGCGTTCCGTACATCGTGGTCTTCCTGAACAAGGCTGACCTGGTAGACGACGCTGAGCTGCTGGAACTGGTCGAGATGGAAGTTCGCGACCTGCTGTCCACCTACGACTTCCCAGGCGACGACACCCCGATCATCATCGGTTCGGCTCGTATGGCGCTGGAAGGCAAAGACGACAACGAAATGGGCACTACCGCTGTCAAGAAGCTGGTAGAAACTCTGGATGCCTACATCCCTGAGCCAGTTCGTGCCATCGACCAGCCATTCCTGATGCCAATCGAAGACGTATTCTCGATCTCGGGTCGTGGTACCGTTGTTACCGGCCGTATCGAGCGTGGTATCGTCCGCGTTCAGGATCCGCTGGAAATCGTTGGTCTGCGTGACACCACCACCACCACCTGCACCGGTGTTGAGATGTTCCGCAAGCTGCTGGACGAAGGCCGTGCTGGCGAGAACTGCGGCGTTCTGCTGCGTGGTACCAAGCGTGACGACGTTGAGCGTGGTCAGGTTCTGGTCAAGCCAGGTTCGGTCAAGCCGCACACCAAGTTCACCGCAGAAGTCTACGTTCTCTCGAAGGAAGAAGGCGGCCGTCACACTCCGTTCTTCAAAGGCTACCGTCCTCAGTTCTACTTCCGTACCACTGACGTGACCGGTAACTGCGAACTGCCGGAAGGCGTTGAAATGGTAATGCCAGGTGACAACATTCAGATGACTGTTACCCTGATCAAGACCATCGCAATGGAAGACGGTCTGCGCTTCGCTATCCGTGAAGGCGGTCGTACCGTCGGCGCCGGCGTCGTAGCCAAAATCATCGAGTAATCTCTCGACCGATTGAAAAAACCCCCGCTCAGCGGGGGTTTTTTTTATTGGGTTGACACTAAATGGGGGCGTCTATAGAATCACGCCTCCTTTTAGCGGGCGTAGTGCGTCCGTTGGGAACAGCCTGGAGTCTGAAATCCAATGCAAAATCAGCAAATCCGTATCAGGTTGAAGGCTTTCGACCATCGCCTGATCGACCAATCCACCCAGGAAATCGTGGAAACCGCGAAACGTACTGGTGCACAAGTGCGTGGTCCAATTCCACTGCCTACCCGCAAAGAGCGTTTCACCGTTCTGGTTTCCCCGCACGTCAACAAAGACGCGCGTGACCAGTACGAGATCCGCACTCATAAGCGTGTTCTGGACATCGTCCAGCCAACGGATAAAACCGTTGATGCGCTGATGAAGCTTGATCTGGCGGCAGGTGTGGAAGTACAGATCAGCCTCGGCTAAGACTTCGGTCTAGTCGTGTAACGCTCTGAAATGGGCGGCCATAGCGGGTGAAAGCCCCGTACACTCATGAGGTTTACAACATGACTATTGGTGTAATCGGTCGCAAGTGCGGTATGACCCGCATTTTCACCGAAGAAGGTGTCTCCATTCCGGTCACGGTCATTGAGATCGAGCCGAATCGCGTCACCCAGTTCAAAACTGAAGAAACCGATGGCTACCGTGCAGTGCAAGTCACTGTCGGCGAGCGTCGTGCTTCGCGTGTGACTGCCGCTCAGGCAGGCCACTTCGCCAAGGCCAACGTTGCCGCTGGTCGCGGTGTTTGGGAGTTCCGTCTTGAAGAAGGCGATTTCCAGGCTGGCGATCTGATCAAAGCTGAACTCTTCACTGCAGGCCAGCTGGTTGACGTTACTGGTCAGTCCAAAGGTAAAGGCTTTGCCGGTACCATCAAGCGCTGGAACTTCCGTGGTCAGGACAACACCCACGGTAACTCCGTGTCGCACCGTGTTCCTGGTTCCATCGGCCAGTGCCAGACTCCTGGTCGTGTGTTCAAGGGCAAGAAAATGTCCGGTCACATGGGCGCCGAGCGCGTGACTGTTCAGTCCCTGGAAGTAGTTCGCGTAGACGCTGAACGCAACCTGCTGCTGATCAAAGGTGCCGTACCTGGCGCTACTGGTGGCGACGTGGTTGTACGTCCAGCTGTCAAGGCTCGCGGTTAAGGGGAAACTGACATGCAACTTAATGTAAATGACGCTCAGGCGATCGAAGTTTCCGAACTGACTTTCGGTGGCGAATTCAACGAGACGCTGGTTCACCAAGCAGTCGTGGCCTACATGGCTGGCGGCCGTCAGGGTACCAAGCAGCAGAAGACCCGTTCCGACGTGGCTGGTGGCGGTAAGCGCCCATGGCGTCAGAAGGGTACTGGCCGTGCTCGTGCTGGTACCACTCGTGGTCCGATCTGGCGTGGCGGTGGTGTAACCTTCGCAGCTCGCCCTCAAGATCACTCGCAGAAGCTCAACAAGAAGATGTACCGCGCAGCACTGCGCTCCATCCTCGCTGAGCTGGTGCGTAGCGACCGTCTGGTCGTGGTTCAGGACTTCGCTGTTGAAGCGCCAAAAACCAAAGATCTGCTGAACAAGCTGAACGGCATGGGTCTGAGCGATGTTTTGATCGTTTCCGACGCTGTTGATCAGAACCTGTACCTGGCTGCTCGTAACCTGCCGCACGTCGATGTACGTGACGTACAAGGTTCCGACCCGGTCAGTCTGATCGCATACGAGAAAGTGTTGATCACTGTCTCGGCCGTGAAGAAATTCGAGGAGCTGCTGGGATGAACCAGGAACGCGTATTCAAAGTCCTCCTTGGCCCGCACGTTTCCGAGAAGGCTACCGTTCTGGCTGAGAAAAAAGGCCAGTTCGTATTCAAGGTTGCTACCGATGCAACCAAGCTGGAAATCAAGAAAGCTGTCGAAGGCCTGTTCAACGTAAAAGTTGAAAACGTGTCGACTGTTAACGTTCTGGGTAAAACCAAGCGTACCGCACGTGGTCTGGGCAAGCGTAATGACTGGAAGAAGGCGATCGTCTCCCTTCAGCCAGGCCAAGATCTCGATTTCAGCAGCAGTGCTGAGTAAGGAAGGGGTGCATCATGGCAATCGTTAAATGCAAACCGACTTCCCCTGGCCGCCGTTTCGTGGTCAAGGTGGTCAACAAGGAGCTGCACAAAGGCGCTCCTCACGCACCGCTGATCGAGAAAAAATCGAAGTCTGGTGGTCGTAACAACAATGGCCGCATTACCACTCGTCACGTTGGTGGTGGTCATAAGCAGCATTACCGTCTGGTTGACTTCCGTCGCAACGACAAAGATGGCATCCCAGCCACTGTCGAGCGTATCGAATACGACCCGAACCGTACTGCTCACATCGCCCTGCTGTGCTACGCAGACGGTGAGCGTCGCTACATCATCGCCCCTAAAGGCGTGAGCGCTGGCGACCAGCTGATCGCAGGTGCACTGGCCCCAATCAAGGCCGGTAACTCCCTGCAGCTGCGCAACATTCCAGTAGGTAGCACCATCCACGGCATCGAACTGAAGCCGGGTAAAGGTGCACAGATCGCTCGTTCCGCTGGTGCTTCGGCTCAGCTGATCGCTCGCGAAGGTGTCTACGTGACCCTGCGTCTGCGCTCTGGTGAAATGCGTAAAGTCCTGGCTGAGTGCCGTGCGACCCTGGGCGAAGTCTCGAACTCCGAGCACAGCCTGCGTTCGCTGGGTAAAGCTGGTGCCAAACGCTGGCGCGGCGTTCGCCCAACCGTTCGTGGTGTTGCCATGAACCCGGTTGACCACCCACACGGTGGTGGTGAAGGTCGTACCTCCGGTGGTCGTCATCCGGTATCGCCATGGGGCTTCCCAACCAAGGGTGCTAAAACCCGTGGTAATAAGCGTACCGACAACATGATCGTCCGTCGTCGCAAGTAACTAGAGGGATACGACAGTGCCACGTTCTCTGAAAAAAGGTCCTTTTATCGATCTTCACCTGCTGAAGAAGGTCGAAGTGGCGGTGGAGAAGAATGATCGCAAGCCAGTTAAAACCTGGTCGCGTCGTTCGATGATCCTGCCACAAATGGTCGGTCTGACCATCGCGGTACACAACGGTCGTCAACATGTCCCAGTTCTGGTGAACGAAGACATGGTCGGCCACAAACTGGGCGAGTTCGCCGGTACCCGCACCTATCGCGGGCACGTGGCTGACAAGAAAGCCAAGCGTTAAGGGGTAAGGAAATGGAAGTAGCCGCTAAGTTGTCGGGCGCTCGAATCTCCGCCCAGAAAGCCCGCTTGGTCGCCGACCAGATCCGCGGGAAGAAGGTGGGCGAAGCGCTCAACCTGTTGGCCTTCAGCAGCAAAAAAGCTGCTGAAATCATGAAGAAAGTCCTCGAGTCGGCCGTAGCCAACGCCGAACACAACGAAGGCGCAGACGTTGATGACCTGAAGGTCTCCACCGTCTTCGTCAACGAAGGGCGTTCGCTGAAGCGCATCATGCCACGTGCCAAAGGCCGTGCTGATCGCATCGTCAAGCGGTCTTGCCATATCACTGTCAAGGTTGCGGACAAGTAACGGAGTCGATCAGATGGGTCAGAAAGTACATCCCACTGGCATTCGCCTGGGAATCGTCAAGGAGCACACCTCCGTCTGGTACGCAGACGGTGCTACTTACGCAGATTACCTGTTGAAGGATCTGAAAACGCGTGAGTACCTCCAAGACAAACTAAAAAGCGCGTCCGTAAGCCGTATCGATATTCATCGTCCGGCTCAAACTGCACGCATCACCATCCACACCGCTCGTCCAGGTATCGTTATCGGGAAGAAAGGTGAAGATGTCGAGAAGCTGCGTCAGGACCTGACCAAGCAGATGGGTGTGCCTGTGCACATCAACATCGAAGAGATCCGCAAGCCGGAACTCGACGCTATGCTGGTTGCGCAGAGCGTAGCTCAGCAGCTGGAGCGCCGCGTAATGTTCCGTCGCGCCATGAAGCGCGCCGTACAGAACGCCATGCGTATTGGTGCCAAGGGCATCAAGATCCAGGTGAGCGGTCGTCTCGGCGGTGCTGAGATTGCTCGTACCGAGTGGTATCGCGAAGGTCGTGTGCCACTGCACACCCTGCGTGCCGATATCGACTACAACACCTACGAAGCTCACACCACTTACGGTGTGATCGGTGTGAAGGTTTGGATCTTCAAAGGCGAAGTTATTGGTGGTCGCCAAGAAGAACTGAAACCACAAGCACCAGCGCCTCGTAAAAAAGCTGCTAAGTAAGGGGTACGCCAAATGTTGCAACCAAAGCGTACAAAATTCCGCAAGCAGATGACTGGCCACAACCGTGGTCTGGCACTGCGCGGTAGCAAAGTCAGCTTCGGCGAATTCGCCCTGAAAGCTGTTGCTCGCGGTCGCCTCACCGCTCGCCAGATCGAGTCCGCACGTCGTGCGCTGACCCGTCACGTTAAGCGTGGCGGCAAGATCTGGATCCGTGTGTTCCCGGACAAGCCGATCTCCAAGAAGCCTCTCGAGGTTCGTATGGGTAAAGGTAAGGGTTCCGTGGAGTACTGGGTTGCCCAGATCCAGCCAGGCAAAGTCCTGTACGAGATCGAGGGTGTTTCTGAAGAGCTGGCGCGCGAAGCTTTCGCCCTGGCTGCTGCAAAGCTGCCTCTCGCCACCTCCTTTGTTAAGCGGACGGTGATGTGATGAAAGCGAATGAACTTCGTGAAAAATCGGCACAGCAACTGAACGAGCAACTGCTCGGCTTGCTGCGCGACCAGTTCAATCTGCGTATGCAGAAAGCAACTGGCCAGTTGGGGCAGTCGCACCTGCTCTCGCAAGTTAAGCGTGACATCGCTCGCGTGAAAACTGTGCTCAACCAGCAGGCAGGTAAGTGATCATGGCTGAAGCTGAAAAAACCGTCCGTACGCTGACTGGCCGTGTCGTCAGCGACAAAATGGACAAGACCATCACCGTTCTGATCGAGCGTCGCGTCAAGCACCCGATCTACGGTAAATACGTTAAGCGTTCGACTAAGCTGCACGCGCACGACGAAACCAACCAGTGCAAAATCGGCGACAAGGTTTCCATTACCGAAACCCGTCCGCTGGCCAAGACCAAGTCCTGGGCACTGGTTGAAGTCCTCGAACGCGCTGTTGAAGTCTAAGGGCTAGGGGTCGGAGAAATTTTATGATTCAGACTCAATCCATGCTCGATGTGGCCGATAACAGCGGCGCTCGTCGCGTCATGTGCATCAAGGTGCTCGGCGGCTCGCACCGCCGTTACGCCGGCATCGGTGACATCATCAAAGTAACCGTCAAGGAAGCAATTCCGCGCGGTAAGGTCAAAAAAGGCCAGGTGATGACTGCTGTTGTCGTCCGTACCCGTCACGGTGTACGTCGCGCTGACGGTTCCATCATTCGTTTCGACGGCAACGCTGCTGTTCTGCTGAACACCAAGCAAGAGCCGATCGGCACTCGCATCTTCGGGCCAGTGACCCGTGAACTTCGTACTGAGAAGTTCATGAAGATCGTCTCGCTCGCCCCTGAAGTGCTGTAAGGAGATCCGACATGCAAAAGATTCGTCGTGACGACGAGATCATCGTGATCGCCGGCAAAGACAAAGGTAAGCGCGGTAAGGTGCTGAAGGTTCTGGCTGATGACCGTCTGGTTATCGGTGGCGTGAACCTGGTCAAGCGTCATACCAAGCCTAACCCGATGGCGGGCGTACAGGGCGGTATCGTCGAGAAAGAAGCGCCTCTGCACGCTTCCAACGTTGCCATCTTCAACGGTGAAACCAACAAGGCTGATCGCGTTGGCTTCAAAGTAGAAGACGGTAAAAAAATTCGTGTCTTCAAGTCGACCCAAAAAGCGGTTGATGCTTGAACACTGCTAGGTAGAAGACCATGGCACGACTGAAAGAGATTTACCGGAACGAAATCGCTCCTAAGCTTAAGGAAGAACTTAAGCTGTCGAACGTGATGGAAGTTCCGCGCGTTACCAAGATCACCCTGAACATGGGTCTGGGCGAAGCGATCGGCGACAAGAAAGTCATCGAGCACGCTGTTGCCGACCTGGAAAAGATCACCGGTCAAAAGCCGGTTGTGACTTTCGCTCGCAAGTCCATCGCTGGCTTCAAAGTCCGCGAAGGCTGGCCGATCGGCGTCAAGGTGACCCTGCGTAGCGACAAGATGTACGAATTCCTGGACCGCCTGCTGGCGATCTCCCTGCCTCGGGTCCGCGACTTCCGCGGCCTGAATGCCAAGTCCTTCGATGGCCGTGGCAACTACAGCATGGGCGTGAAAGAGCAGATCATCTTCCCGGAAATCGACTACGACAAGATCGATGCTCTGCGCGGTTTGGACATCACCCTGACCACCACTGCTCGTTCGGACGACGAAGGCCGCGCTCTGCTGCGTGCTTTCAAGTTCCCGTTCCGCAACTGATTGGAGTAGGAAAATGGCCAAGAAGAGCATGAAAAACCGCGAGCTGAAGCGTCAGCTCACGGTAGCCAAGTTCGCTAAGAAGCGTGCTGAACTGAAAGCGACCATCGTCAACGTCAACGCCTCTCCTGAAGAGCGTTTCGCTGCCGTAGTCGCTCTGCAGAAGCAGCCACGCGACGCTAGCGCTTCGCGCCTGCGCAACCGTTGCCGCCTGACCGGTCGTCCTCACGGTGTATACCGTAAGTTCGGCCTGGGCCGTAACATGCTGCGTCAAGCTGCAATGCGCGGTGACGTACCAGGTCTGGTCAAGGCCTCCTGGTAATCGCTGCAGGCAAGATCCCGGCGCAAGGGGAGCAATCTTCCGACCGCCGGTGACCTTGCCATCAAACAAGCCCCTACATGGGGCTTGTTTCGTTTCTACCTTGTGTCTAGAATGACCGGCTCACCTGAGCCTGGGGTTTTCCCCTGCCTGTTCGGGTGGTTGTGATAGCCGCAAGGCTAATAATTCTTGTATCAGGAGCATCTAGCCCATGAGTATGCAGGACCCGTTAGCGGACATGCTAACTCGCATCCGTAATGCCCAGATGGCTGAAAAGTCCGTCGTAAGCATGCCTTCCTCCACCCTGAAGGTCGCGGTTGCCAAAGTTCTGAAAGACGAAGGTTACATCGCTGGCTACCAGGTAACTGGTGAGGCCAAGCCTTCCCTGTCGATCGAACTGAAGTATTTCGAAGGCCGTCCGGTCATCGAAGAACTGAAGCGCTCCAGCCGTCCAGGCCTGCGCCAGTACAAGTCCGTCGCAGAGCTGCCGAAAGTACGTGGCGGTCTGGGCGTGTCTATCGTCTCCACCAACAAAGGTGTGATGACTGATCGCGCTGCGCGCGCTGCCGGTGTCGGCGGCGAAGTTCTGTGCACAGTGTTCTAAGGGGAGATAGGCATGTCTCGCGTCGCTAAGAACCCCGTTAAGCTGCCAGCAGGCGTCGAAGTCAAATTCGCCGGCCAGCAGCTTTCGGTGAAGGGTGCCAAAGGCACTCTCGAACTGAACGTTCACTCGTCTGTTGAAGTTACCGAAGAATCTGGCGAGCTGCGTTTCGTCGCTCGCAACGGTGACCAGCAAGCTCGCGCCATGGCCGGTACCACCCGCGCTCTGGTGAACAACATGGTCCAAGGCGTAAGCCAAGGCTTCGAGCGCAAGCTCCAGCTGGTCGGTGTTGGTTACAAGGCACAGGCTAAAGGCACCGTCCTGAACCTGGCTCTGGGCTTCTCGCACCCAGTGGACTACGAACTGCCAGCCGGTATCACCGCTGAAACCCCAAGCCAGACCGACATCCTGATCAAGGGTATCGACAAGCAGCTGGTGGGTCAGGTGGCCGCTGAAATCCGCGACTTCCGTCCGCCAGAGCCTTACAAAGGTAAAGGTGTGCGTTACGCGGACGAAGTAGTCCGTCGTAAAGAAGCCAAGAAGAAGTAGGGCCTAGTAAATGACCGACAAAAAAGTTATTCGACTGCGTCGCGCTCGCAAAGCACGTCTCAAGATGCACGAACTCGAAGTCGTGCGCCTGTGCGTGTTCCGCTCCTCGCAGCACATCTACGCCCAGGTCATTTCGGCCGACGGCAGCAAGGTTCTGGCAAGCGCCTCGACCTTGGACAAAGAACTGCGTGATGGCGCCACTGGCAACATCGACGCGGCCACTAAGGTTGGCAAGCTGGTAGCTGAGCGTGCGAAAGCCGCCGGTGTATCTCAAGTTGCCTTTGACCGTTCCGGCTTCAAGTACCATGGCCGCGTCAAAGCGCTGGCTGATGCTGCTCGTGAAGGCGGGCTGGAGTTCTAAGTTATGGCAAATAACGATCAAAAGCGCGACGAAGGCTACATCGAGAAGCTGGTTCAAGTTAACCGCGTTGCCAAAACCGTAAAAGGCGGCCGTATCTTCACCTTCACCGCGCTGACCGTGGTAGGTGATGGTAAAGGTCGTGTCGGCTTCGGCCGTGGCAAATCGCGCGAAGTACCAGCCGCGATCCAGAAAGCCATGGAAGCTGCCCGTCGCAACATGATCCAGGTTGACCTGAAGGGCACTACCCTGCAGTACGCCACCAAGGCTGCCCACGGCGCCTCGAAGGTTTACATGCAGCCTGCTTCGGAAGGTACCGGTATCATCGCCGGTGGCGCAATGCGTGCTGTCCTGGAAGTTGCTGGTGTTCAGAACGTTCTGGCCAAGTGCTACGGTTCGACCAACCCAGTGAACGTGGTTTACGCCACCTTCAAGGGTCTGAAAGCCATGCAATCTCCTGAATCCATTGCTGCCAAGCGCGGCAAGAGCGTCGAGGAGATCTTCTGATCATGGCAACCGTAAAAGTAACGCTGATCAAGAGCGTCTCGGGCCGTCTGCCTAACCACAAACTGTGTGTTAAAGGCCTGGGTCTGCGTCGCATCGGTCACACTGTAGAAGTCCAGGATACTCCCGAGAACCGCGGGATGATCAACAAGGCTTACTACATGCTGAAGGTCGAGGGCTAATCGATGAAACTCAATGATCTGAGTCCAGCGCCGGGTTCCCGTCGCGAGAAGCATCGTCCAGGTCGTGGTATCGGTAGCGGTCTGGGTAAGACCGGCGGCCGTGGCCACAAAGGTCAGACTTCCCGTTCGGGTGGTTCGATCGCTCCTGGCTTCGAAGGCGGTCAACAGCCGCTGCACCGTCGTCTGCCGAAGTTCGGCTTCGTTTCCCTGAAAGCCATGGACCGCGCTGAAGTGCGTCTGTCCGAGCTGGCCAAAGTGGAAGGCGACGTGATCTCCGTGCAATCCCTGAAGGATGCCAACGTGATCAACCAGCACATTCAGCGTGTGAAAATCATGCTGTCTGGCGAAGTTACTCGCGCAGTCACCATCAAGGGTATCGCAGCCACCAAGGGTGCGCGTGCGGCTATCGAAGCAGCTGGCGGCAAATTCGAGGAATAAATGGCTAAGCAAGGTGCTCTCTCTTCGCTCGGTAAGGGCGGGATGTCGGAACTCTGGGCTCGTCTGCGCTTTCTGTTCATGGCGATCATCGTCTATCGGATAGGCGCACATATCCCGGTGCCTGGCATCAATCCGGACCGTCTGGCGGATCTGTTTCGGCAGAATGAGGGGACCATTCTTAGCTTGTTCAACATGTTTTCCGGTGGCGCGCTCGAGCGCATGAGCATCTTTGCACTGGGGATCATGCCGTACATCTCGGCATCGATCATCATGCAGCTGATGACTGCGCTCAGCCCGCAACTGGAGCAGTTGAAGAAGGAAGGTGAAGCTGGCCGTCGCAAGATCAGCCAGTACACCCGCTACGGCACCGTTATCCTGGCACTGGTTCAAGCCATTGGCATGTCCATTGGCCTGGCCAACCAGGGCGTGGCGTTTTCTGTAGGCCTGGGCTTCCATGTCGTCGCCGTCTCCACCTTCGTGGCGGGCGCGATGTTCATGATGTGGCTGGGCGAGCAGATCACCGAGCGCGGTGTGGGCAACGGTATCTCGATGTTGATCTTCGCGGGTATCGTTGCCGGTCTTCCGAGAGCAATCGGGCAGTCTTTCGAGTCTGCACGCACAGGCGATATCAACATTTTCGCCCTGGTCGCAATCGGTTTGCTGGCAGTAGCGATTATCGGTTTCGTGGTGTTCATTGAGCGTGGTCAGCGTCGTATCGCCGTTCACTACGCCAAGCGTCAGCAGGGCCGCAAGGTCTTCGCTGCGCAGACCAGCCACTTGCCGTTGAAGGTGAACATGGCGGGGGTTATCCCGGCCATTTTCGCGAGCAGCATTTTGCTGTTCCCGGCTTCGCTGGGTGCCTGGTTCGGTCAGTCCGAAGGTATGGGCTGGCTGCAGGACATCTCGCAGTCGATCGCTCCTGGTCAGCCGTTGAACATTCTGCTGTTTAGTGCAGGGATCATTTTCTTCTGCTTCTTCTACACAGCGTTGATGTTCAACCCGAAAGACGTAGCGGAAAACCTGAAGAAGTCCGGTGCCTTTATTCCGGGTATCCGTCCTGGTGAGCAGTCGGCGCGCTACATTGATGGCGTACTGACCCGTTTGACCATGTTCGGTGCTCTTTACATGATGGCCGTCTGCCTTCTGCCCCAGTTCCTGGTGGTGGCAGCAAATGTGCCGTTCTACCTTGGCGGGACCTCGTTGCTGATTGTGGTAGTGGTTGTGATGGACTTCATGTCCCAAGTACAATCGCACCTCGTTTCGCACCAGTACGAATCCCTGATGAAGAAAGCCAACCTGAAAGGCTACGGTGGCAGCGGCCTGCTGCGCTGATACGCCCCTAAGGTTCGAGGAGTCGGTAATGAAAGTTCGTGCATCGGTGAAAAAGCTGTGCCGTAACTGCAAGATCATCCGTCGCGAAGGCGTCGTACGAGTGATCTGCAGCGCGGAACCGCGTCACAAACAGCGCCAAGGCTGAGTGTGATCTGCGCTTCAAACCCAGCAGCTAGTGTGCTGCTGGGTTGATTATTCGTTTCTACAGCGATATTATCTCGCGCCCTATTTCTTGGCTTCCGGGGCGTAGGTAGCTGTCAATTGGAGTCCCACTGAATGGCCCGTATTGCAGGCGTCAACATTCCAGATAACAAGCATACTGTTATCTCGCTGACCTACATCTATGGTGTCGGTCGCACAACTGCACAGAAGATCTGTGTAGACGCTGGTGTAAACCCAGCCGCAAAGATCAAGGATCTGAGCGACGAGCAAATCGAAACCCTGCGTGGCGAAGTCGCGAAGTTCACCACTGAAGGTGACCTGCGTCGTGACGTCAACATGAAGATCAAGCGCTTGATGGACCTGGGTTGCTACCGCGGCCTGCGTCATCGTAAAGGTCTGCCGGTTCGCGGTCAGCGCACCAAGACCAACGCACGCACCCGTAAGGGCCCGCGTAAGCCGATCCGCAAGTAATCGCCCAGGAATATAGACATGGCAAAACCTGCTGCTCGTCCTCGTAAAAAAGTTAAAAAGACAGTGGTTGATGGCATCGCCCACATCCATGCATCTTTCAACAACACCATCGTGACCATCACCGACCGTCAGGGCAATGCTTTGTCCTGGGCGACCTCCGGTGGTTCGGGTTTCCGTGGTTCGCGCAAATCCACCCCGTTCGCAGCTCAGATTGCTGCTGAGCGTGCTGGTCAAGCTGCGCTGGAATACGGTCTGAAAAACCTCGACGTAAACGTCAAGGGTCCAGGTCCAGGTCGTGAGTCCGCCGTTCGTGCATTGAACAGCTGCGGCTACAAGATCGCCAGCATCACCGACGTGACGCCTATCCCGCACAACGGGTGCCGTCCGCCGAAGAAGCGTCGCGTGTAATCAGGAGACAGAAGAATGGCACGTTACATTGGTCCAAAATGCAAACTGTCTCGTCGTGAAGGCACTGACCTGTTCCTGAAGAGCGGCGTTCGCGCTCTGGAATCGAAGTGCAACATCGAAGCAGCCCCAGGTATCCACGGCCAGCGCCGTGGCCGTCAGTCCGACTACGGCACCCAGCTGCGTGAGAAACAAAAAGTTCGTCGTATCTACGGTGTTCTGGAGCGTCAGTTCCGCGGTTACTACCAAGCTGCTGCCTCGAAAAAAGGCGCAACCGGTGAGAACCTGCTGCAACTGCTCGAGTGCCGTCTGGATAACGTCGTTTACCGTATGGGCTTCGGCTCGACTCGTTCCGAGTCCCGTCAGCTGGTTTCGCACAAAGCGATCAGCGTCAACGGTAAAACTGTAAACATTCCATCCTACCAAGTTCGTCCGGGTGACGTGGTCGCGGTTCGCGAGAAGTCGCTGAGCCAGCTGCGCATTGTTCAAGCCCTTGAACTCTGCGCCCAGCGTGGCCGCGTTGAGTGGGTTGACGTGGATGCTGCCAAAAAGTCGGGCGTTTTCAAGAACGTTCCTGCTCGCAGCGACCTGTCTGCCGACATCAACGAGAACCTGATTGTCGAGCTCTACTCCAAGTAAGGGCTAGAAAATAGGTGCATCCATGCAGATTTCGGTAAATGAGTTCCTGACTCCCCGCCATATTGATGTGCAGGTAGTCAGTCCGACCCGCGCCAAGATTACGCTCGAGCCTCTCGAGCGTGGTTTCGGCCATACCCTGGGCAACGCGCTGCGCCGCATCCTGTTGTCCTCCATGCCTGGCTGTGCAGTAGTCGAGGCCGAGATCGATGGCGTACTCCATGAGTACTCCGCGATCGAAGGTGTTCAGGAAGACGTCATTGAAATCCTGTTGAACCTGAAAGGCCTGGCTATCAAACTGCACGGTCGTGACGAAGTTACGCTGACCTTGTCGAAAAAGGGTTCGGGGGTGGTTACCGCTGCCGATATTCAGCTGGATCACGATGTCGAGATCGTCAACCCCGATCACGTAATCGCGAACCTGGCGTCGAACGGCGCCCTGAACATGAAGCTCACTGTAGCTCGTGGTCGTGGTTACGAGCCGGCCGACTCCCGTCAAACCGACGAAGACGAAAGCCGTAGCATTGGCCGTCTGCAGTTGGACGCTTCGTTCAGCCCGGTGCGTCGTATCGCCTATGTGGTCGAGAACGCCCGTGTTGAACAGCGTACCAACCTGGACAAACTGGTCATTGATCTGGAAACCAACGGCACCCTGGACCCTGAAGAGGCTATCCGCCGCGCTGCGACCATCCTGCAACAGCAGCTGGCCGCGTTCGTCGACCTCAAAGGTGACAGCGAGCCTGTCGTAGTCGAGCAGGAAGACGAGATCGATCCGATCCTGCTGCGTCCGGTTGACGACCTGGAACTGACTGTACGTTCGGCCAACTGCCTGAAGGCGGAGAACATCTACTACATCGGCGACCTGATTCAGCGTACCGAAGTAGAGCTGTTGAAAACTCCTAACCTCGGCAAGAAGTCCCTGACTGAAATCAAGGACGTCCTGGCCTCTCGTGGTCTGTCTCTCGGCATGCGCCTCGACAACTGGCCGCCTGCAAGTCTTAAGAAAGACGACAAGGCGACCGCCTGATCGTCGTAATCACCGAACGTAGTGTTTGGTAAGGAATGAATCATGCGTCATCGTAAAAGTGGACGTCACCTGAGCCGTACCAGCTCTCACCGCAAGGCTATGTTCCAGAACATGGCAGTGTCGTTGATCGAGCACGAGCTGATCAAAACCACCCTGCCGAAAGCCAAGGAACTGCGCCGCGTTGCCGAGCCGCTGATCACCCTGGCCAAGGAAGACAGCGTTGCTAACCGTCGTCTGGCCTTCGACCGTACCCGTTCGAAGTCCGCTGTTGGCAAACTGTTCAACGACCTGGGCAAGCGTTACGCCACCCGTCAGGGCGGCTACCTGCGCATCCTGAAGTGCGGTTTCCGCGCTGGCGACAACGCGCCTATGGCGTACGTCGAGCTGGTTGATCGTCCTGTCGGCGGTGCTGTAGAAGCTGCTGAGTAAGACGTTCTGTCTGCTACAAAGAACCGGGCCTAGTGCCCGGTTTTTTGTGTGTGCAACTATTGTTTATTTCTATTGATACAAGTCATCTAATGAATTTGTTCTCCTAGTCCGGCTCATCGATACTCTCCCCATAGCCGATCAGCCGGCGTTCGAAGACCGATAAGGAGAGCCCATGAGCAAGACTCTTACCACCGCCAGCGGTGCACCAGTAGCCGACAACCAGAACTCCCGCTCCGCCGGCCCACGTGGCCCATTGTTGCTCGACGACTTCCACCTCATCGAGAAGCTCGCCCATTTCAATCGCGAGAACATTCCGGAGCGCCGCGTACACGCCAAGGGTTCGGGTGCGTACGGCACCTTCACCGTCACCCGCGATATAACGGCTTACACCAGCGCCAAGCTTTTCGGCGAAATCGGCAAGCAAACCGAAACCTTCCTGCGTTTTTCCACCGTTGGTGGCGAGCGTGGTTCAGCCGATACCGAGCGTGACCCGCGCGGCTTCGCTGTAAAGTTTTACACCGAAGAAGGCAACTGGGACATTGTGGGCAACAACACCCCCGTGTTCTTCATTCGCGACCCGTTGAAGTTCCCGGACTTTATCCACACCCAGAAGCGCCACCCACAGACCAACCTCAAGAACGCCCAGATGATGTGGGACTTCTGGTCGCATTCGCCTGAAGCGCTGCATCAGGTGACCATTCTGTTCTCGGATAGAGGCATCCCGGATGGCTATCGCCACATGCACGGCTTTGGCAGCCACACCTACAGCCTGATCAACCAGAAAGGCGAGCGCACCTGGGTGAAGTGGCACTTCAAGACCCTCCAAGGCATCAAGAACCTCGCCCCCGCAGAAGCGGCGCGCCTGGCCGGTACCGATCCGGACTATGCTCAGCGCGACTTGTTTGAAGCCATCGAACGTGGTGACTACCCACGTTGGACCGTGTGCATGCAGGTCATGAGCGAAGCGGAGGCGGCGAGCCGTGAGGAAAACCCGTTCGACGTCACCAAAACCTGGTCGCAGAAGGACTACCCGCTGATCGAGGTGGGGGTGCTGGAGCTTAACCGGAACCCGCTCAACTATTTCGCTGAAGTCGAGCAAGCAGCGTTTGGGCCTAGCAACATGGTGCCTGGCGTTGGTCTGTCACCCGACCGCATGCTGCAGGGCCGCGTATTCGCCTACGCTGACGCCCACCGCTACCGTGTCGGTACCAACCACCAGCAACTGCCGGTGAATGCACCGCGCTGCGCTGTGAACAGCTACCAGCGCGACGGCTCCATGGCGACCGGCAGTTATGGTGCGGCGCCGAATTACGAGCCTAACAGCTACGCCGACGCACCCAAGCAGTCACCGCATCACGCTGAACCTGCACTGGCGCTCACTGGTGCAGCCGACCGCCATGATCACCGTGAGGACAACGACTACTACAGCCACGCCGGCGCGCTGTTCCGCTTGATGAGCAACGAGCAGAAGGCGCTGCTGATCAGCAACATCGCCGGGGCGATGGCAGGGGTCAGTGACGATGTCATCCAGCGCCAGTTGCAGTATTTCTTCATGGCTGACCCGGCCTATGGCGAAGGTATCGCCAAGGCGTTGGGCGTGAATCTCGCTTAACTCGAAGTGATAAGAAGAACCGCCCTCATTTGGGCGGTTTTTCAATGAATATCACTACTGTTTAGCCGATTTTTTGCCCGGATTGCGCCTTTTTCAGTGACCTTCGGCAAAAGCTGGTTCACACTATGCGGCATAGAAGCTTCCACATGGAGAAACAGGGCGATGCAAGGCCATCCGGACGTAATCAACTACCTCGTCACGCTGCTGAAGGGCGAACTGGCGGCACGCGACCAGTACTTCATTCATTCGCGCATGTACGAAGACTGGGGCCTGTCCAAACTCTACGAGCGTATCAACCACGAGATGGAAGAAGAGGCGCAACACGCTGATGCGCTGATGCGTCGTATCCTCATGCTGGAAGGTACGCCTGACATGCGCGCAGACGACCTGGAAGTCGGCAGCACCGTGCCGGAAATGATCGAAGCCGACCTCAAGCTTGAATACAAAGTGCGCGCTGCGTTGTGCAAAGGCATCGAGTTGTGCGAATTGCACAAGGACTATGTCAGCCGCGACATTCTGCGTGCGCAGTTGGCCGACACTGAAGAAGATCATACCTACTGGCTGGAAAAGCAGCAGGGGCTGATCAAGGCCATTGGCCTGGAGAACTACCTGCAATCGCAGATGTAATAGCCGGGGGGCTGCTTTGCAGCCCATCGCGACACAAGGCCGCCCCTACAGGCGATCGCGCAACCCAAAGGTTCATGCGATCGCCTGTAGGGGCGGCCTTGTGTCGCGATGGGGCGCAAAGCGCCCCCAAATGCCTTAGGCCCGATCCCGCTCCAGCAGCGGTTTCAAGTAATGCCCGGTATACGACTGTTTCATCTCGCTCAGTTCTTCCGGCGTACCGCAGGCAATGATCTGCCCACCCTTGGAGCCACCCTCTGGCCCCAGGTCCACCAGCCAGTCGGCCGTCTTGATCACATCCAGGTTGTGCTCGATCACCACCACGGTGTTGCCGTGGTCGCGCAGGCGGTGCAGCACGTCCAGCAACTGCTGAATATCGGCAAAGTGCAGGCCAGTGGTCGGCTCATCGAGGATATACAGGGTCTTGCCGGTGTCACGCTTGGACAGCTCGCGGGACAGCTTGACCCGTTGCGCCTCACCACCGGACAGCGTGGTCGCCGACTGCCCCAGCTTGATGTAGGACAAACCCACGTCCATCAGTGTTTGCAGCTTGCGCGCCAACGCCGGCACCGCATCGAAGAACTCGCGGGCATCCTCGATGGTCATCTCCAGCACCTCGTGGATGTTCTTGCCCTTGTACTTGATCTCCAGGGTCTCGCGGTTGTAGCGCTTGCTCTTGCACACGTCGCAGGGTACGTAGATGTCCGGCAGGAAGTGCATTTCCACCTTGATCAAGCCATCGCCCTGGCAGGCCTCGCAGCGGCCGCCCTTGACGTTGAACGAGAAGCGCCCAGGGCCATAACCGCGGGAGCGCGACTCGGGCACGCCGGAGAACAGCTCACGGATCGGAGTAAAAATGCCGGTGTAGGTAGCCGGGTTCGAGCGCGGGGTACGGCCAATCGGGCTCTGGTCGATATCCACGACCTTGTCCAGGTGCTGCAGGCCGTCCATGCTGCTGTGGGGCGCCGCCTCGATGCTGCTCGCGCCATTCAGAGCGGACGCTGCCAGCGGGTACAGGGTGTTGTTGATCAGCGTCGACTTGCCCGAGCCAGATACCCCGGTCACGCACGTCAACAAGCCAATCGGCACCTCGAGGTCAACATTCTGCAGGTTGTTGCCGCGTGCCCCCTTCAGCTTGAGTTGCAGCTTCTTGTTGCGCGGCGTGCGCTTGGCGGGCACGACGATCTTCTTGCGCCCCGACAGGTATTTGCCCGTCAGCGAGTCAGGATGGTCCATGACCTCCTGCGGCGACCCCTCGGCAACGATCTGCCCGCCATGTACGCCCGCACCTGGGCCGATGTCCACTACGTAGTCCGCCAGGCGGATGGCGTCTTCATCATGCTCAACCACAATGACCGTGTTACCCAGGTCGCGCAGGTGATTGAGCGTCGCCAGCAGGCGGTCGTTGTCGCGTTGATGAAGGCCGATCGACGGTTCGTCGAGAATGTACATCACCCCCACCAGGCCTGCGCCGATCTGGCTGGCCAGGCGGATACGCTGGGCCTCGCCCCCCGACAAGGTGTCGGCACTGCGGTCCAGGGTGAGGTAGTCGAGGCCTACGTTGACCAGGAACTGCAGGCGTTCGCAGATTTCCTTGAGGATTTTCGAGGCAATTTCGCCGCGGCGGCCGGTCAGGGTCAGTTCGGCAAAATAGCTGCTGGCATCGCCAATGGGCAGGTTGGTGACCGCCGGCAGGGTTTTCTCGCCAACCCACACGTGGCGCGCTTCGCGACGCAGGCGGGTGCCGCGGCAGTCCGGGCAGGGCTGGGTGCCGAGGAACTTGGCCAGTTCTTCACGCACAGTGGCCGATTCGGTCTCGCGGTAGCGGCGCTCCAGGTTCGGCACAATGCCTTCGAACGGGTGCGAGCGCTTGACGATATCGCCGCGGTCGTTGAGGTACTTGAAGTCGACACTGTGCTTGCCGCTGCCTTGCAGGATCACCTTCTGGTGTTCGGCAGACAGTTCGCCAAACGGCTCTTCCAGGCTGAAGCCATAGTGCGCCGCCAGTGAGCCGAGCATCTGGAAGTAGTACACGTTGCGGCGGTCCCAGCCGCGGATGGCACCCTCGGCCAAGGTAAGCTCGGCATTGACCAGGCGCTTGGTGTCGAAGAACTGCTTCACACCCAGGCCGTCGCAAGTCGGGCAGGCACCCGCCGGGTTGTTGAAGGAAAACAGCTTGGGCTCCAGCTCGCTGATCGCGTGGCCGCACACCGGGCAGGCGAAACGGGCGGAGAAGATCGTCTCTTCGCCTTGCTCGTCGTCCATCGGTGCCACCAGGGCAATCCCGTCGGCCAGTTTCAGCGCAGTTTCGAACGATTCGGCCAGGCGCTGCTGCAGGTCGGCGCGCACCTTGAAGCGGTCCACTACCACATCGATGCTGTGCTTCTTCTGCTTGTCCAGCTTGGGCAACTCATCAAGCTCATAGAGCTTGCCGTTGACCCGGGCGCGCACGAAACCCTGCGCGCGCATTTCATCGAACACTGCCAGGTGCTCGCCCTTGCGCTCGCGCACTACCGGCGCCAGAAGCATCAGCTTGCTGCCTTCGGGGCGCTCCAGCACCAGGTCGACCATCTGGCTGACGGTTTGCGCCTCCAGCGGAATGTCGTGGTCCGGGCAGCGTGGGGTACCGACGCGAGCGTACAGCAGGCGCAGGTAGTCGTAGATCTCGGTGATGGTGCCGACCGTCGAGCGCGGGTTATGCGACGTCGATTTCTGTTCGATGGAGATTGCCGGGGACAGACCTTCGATGGTGTCGACGTCGGGCTTTTCCATCATCGACAGGAATTGCCGGGCGTAGGCCGACAACGATTCCACGTAGCGGCGCTGGCCTTCGGCGTACAGGGTATCGAATGCCAGCGAAGACTTGCCGGAACCGGACAGGCCGGTGATCACGATCAGCTTGTCCCGGGGCAAGGTCAGGTCGATGTTCTTCAGGTTGTGGGTACGTGCCCCACGAATCAGGATCTTGTCCACTGCGGCCTCGCTTGGCGGGCATAAACAAAGAATTATACGGCCCCCTGCCAGTACGCGGCAAAGCGTCGCGTAGATGCCGTCAAGCTGTCGGACTGATAGAATCGCCGCCGGTTCACACGAGGTTACGCCATGCATGACACCCACAACGAGCGCATGAGCAGCAGCGAAACCCGCGCTGCTGGTGGCCTGGCCCTGGTCTTTGCCTTTCGTATGCTGGGCATGTTCATGGTCTTGCCGGTACTGGCCACCTACGGCATGGACCTGGCCGGTGCCACACCTGCGCTGATTGGCCTGGCCATCGGGGCCTATGGCCTGACCCAGGCGGTATTGCAGATTCCGTTCGGGATGATTTCCGACCGCATCGGGCGGCGCCCGATCATCTACCTGGGGTTGGTGATCTTTGCCCTGGGCAGTGTCCTGGCGGCCCAGGCCGACTCTATCTGGGGGGTGATCGCGGGGCGCATCCTGCAAGGTGCCGGGGCAATTTCGGCTGCCGTCATGGCGCTGCTCTCGGACCTGACCCGTGAACAACACCGGACCAAGGCCATGGCCATGATCGGCATGAGCATCGGCCTGTCGTTTGCCGTGGCCATGGTCGTCGGGCCACTGCTGACAAGTGCCTTTGGTTTGTCAGGATTGTTCCTTGCCACTGCCGGGCTTGCCCTGGTCGGCATCCTGCTGATCGCCTTCGTCGTGCCCAGTACCCACAGCCTTCTGCAGCACCGCGAGTCGGGTGTGGCGCGCAAGGCACTCGGCCCGACCCTGCGTCATCCGGACCTTTTGCGCCTGGACGTGAGCATCTTCGTGCTGCATGCCGTCCTCATGGCCAGCTTCGTCGCGCTGCCCCTGGCCTTCGTCGAGCGTGGCGGGCTGCCAAAAGAGCAGCACTGGTGGGTCTACCTGACCGCACTGTTCATCTCATTTTTTGCAATGGTGCCGTTCATCATCTACGGCGAAAAAAAGCGCAAGATGAAGCGTGTGTTGGCCGGTGCAGTCAGTGTCTTGCTGCTGACAGAGATATACTTCTGGGAGTGGGCTGACGGTTTGCGCGGACTGGTGATTGGCACCGTGGTATTCTTTACCGCATTCAACCTGCTGGAGGCCTCGCTGCCTTCGCTGGTGAGCAAGGTGTCGCCTGCCGGTGGCAAGGGCACGGCAATGGGGGTTTATTCCACCAGCCAGTTCCTTGGTGCGGCACTGGGTGGAATTCTGGGTGGCTGGCTGTTCCAGCACGGTGGGTTGGACACGGTATTCCTCGGCTGTGCGGTGTTGTGTGCAATCTGGCTGATCGTCGCGTTGTCCATGAACGAGCCGCCGTATGTGACCAGCTTGCGCATGCCGCTGACGCCAGAGGCAGCCCGGGAAGCCGGCCTGACCGAGCGACTGATGGCCGTGCCGGGTGTGACCGACGCTGTGGTGGTTGCTGAAGAAGCGGCCATCTATATCAAACTGGATACGAAAATTTTGGACCGTGCGACCCTCGAGCGACTGGTGAATCCAGCCTCTTCGGCGTGCGAAGCCTAGGAGAACGTTATGGCCCGTGGGGTTAACAAAGTCATTCTGGTCGGCACTTGTGGCCAGGATCCCGAAGTCCGCTACCTGCCCAACGGTAATGCCGTGACCAACCTGAGCCTGGCTACCAGCGAGCAGTGGACTGACAAGCAGTCGGGCCAGAAGGTCGAGCGTACCGAGTGGCACCGTGTGTCGCTGTTCGGCAAGGTTGCCGAAATTGCCGGTGAGTACCTGCGTAAAGGTTCGCAGTGCTACATCGAAGGCAAGCTGCAGACCCGCGAGTGGGAAAAAGACGGCATCAAGCGTTACACCACCGAGATCATCGTCGACATCAACGGCACCATGCAGCTGCTCGGCGGGCGCCCGCAGGGCCAGCAGCAAGGCGGTGATCCGTACAACCAGGGTGGCGGCAACTACAACCAGGGTGGTGGTCAACAGCAGTACAACCAGGCCCCGCCGCGCCAGCAGGCCCAGCGCCCGCAACAGGCCCCTCAGCGCCCGGCGCCACAGCAGCCAGCGCCTCAGCCGGCTGCTGACTTCGACAGTTTCGATGACGATATTCCGTTCTGATCAGAACATCAGGCGGCTAGCGAAACCAGAAACCCAGGGCCTTGGCCCTGGGTTTTTTTATGGGTGCAGCAGGCCATAAAAAAACCTCAGAGGGTGCTTTCACCACCCAGTTCTTCAAGCGCCACCCGGGTGAACTGCGCATCCAGCTCCGGCGTTGCGCCGCTGATGCCGATGCCGCCAATGTGCATGCCGTTCTTATCCATGATTGGCAGGCCTCCTTCCAGCAAGGTGAGCCCCGGCAACGATGCATAGGGTTTAGCCGGGTGTGCAGGGCCGTGTTCGCCAGAGGTGGGCGAGGCCAAGGGGAAGCGGGCAGAAGTCTCAGCCTTGAGTTGCGCCAGCTTGATACTGGCTTTGTCTGCGCCGTCCATACGGTGGAAATACTTGGGCTTACCGTGGTTGTCGATGATGCTGATGACGATCGCATGGCCTTGGGCCATGGCCGCCAGTTCGGCGGCTGCCGCCATGTTTCGCGCTTGTTGCGAGGTGAGCGGCGAAGCTGCTTCGTCCGAAGTGGCTGCAGAAGCGGGTGCGAGGATGGCAGTACCGGCGATCAGCAGGCTCAGCAGCAGAGGCTTGGTGTTCATGGGGACAGGTCCTTTGTCGGAATTTTCCTCAATCTAGTAACTTTCTGAGCGGAGTTATGTAGTCCATTTCCGAAAGTGATGAGCCCAGTAACCCGGCATAGTGCTCTCTACCTGACACATGTCATCGCACCTTCTCGATTCTTGACTAGTCTTATCCATTGGCGAGCAGAATTTGGCCCGCCACCGTGACTACCAAGAGGCGCCGGCAATGTTTCGTGCGTCCAAACCTGATCAGGAGTGCACGATGGACCTGAACCGTCGGCAATTCTTCAAGGTCGCCGCTATCGGCCTTGGAGGCTCGAGCCTGGCGGCGTTGGGCATGGCCCCCACGCCAGCCTTTGCCGAGCAGGTGCGCCACTTCAAGCTGGCGCACACCAAAGAGACCCGAAATACCTGCCCGTACTGTTCGGTCGGCTGCGGCCTGATCCTGTACAGCCAGGGCGATGCGGGCAAGAACGTCAAACAGAACATCATTCATATCGAAGGTGACGCCGACCACCCGGTCAACCGCGGCACCCTCTGTCCGAAAGGTGCCGGCCTGTTGGACTTTATCCACAGCCCGAGCCGCCTGCAGTACCCAGAGGTGCGCAAGCCTGGCAGCCAGGAATGGGTGCGGGTCAGCTGGGACGAGGCCCTGGACCGCGTTGCCGACCTGATGAAGCAGGACCGTGACGCCAACTTCATCGAGAAGAACGCCCAGGGGCAAACCGTCAACCGCTGGCTCACCACCGGTTTTCTCGCTGCTTCCGCCGCCTCCAGCGAGGCGGGCTACCTGACCCACAAGGTCATCCGCGCAACAGGCATGCTGGGGTTCGATAACCAAGCACGTGTCTGACATGGCCCGACGGTGGCAAGTCTTGCCCCGACGTACGGCCGTGGCGCCATGACCAACCACTGGTCAGATATCGCCAACGCGAATCTGGTCCTGGTGATGGGTGGCAACGCAGCAGAAGCGCATCCGTGCGGCTTCAAATGGGTGACCGAGGCCAAAGCGCACAACAAGGCGCGGCTTATCGTGGTCGACCCGCGATTTACCCGAACGGCTTCGGTGGCCGACTACTACGCGCCAATCCGTACCGGTACCGACATCGCCTTCATGGGTGGGCTGATCAACTACCTGCTGAGCAACGACAAGATCCAGCACGAATACGTGCGCAATTACACCGACGTGTCGTTCATCGTCAAAGAGAACTATGGCTTCGAAGACGGGCTGTTCAGCGGCTACGACGAGGCCAAGCGCGTGTACGCCGACAAGTCCGGATGGGGTTATGAGCTGGGTGAGGATGGCTACGCCAAGGTCGACCCCACACTGCAGCACCCGCGCTGCGTGTTCCAGCTGATGAAGCAGCACTACAGCCGCTATACCCCGGCGTTGGCGAGCATGACCTGTGGCATGCCGCAGGACGCCATGATGAAAGTCTGGGAAGAGATCGCCAGCTGCTCGGTACCGGGCAAGACCATGACGATTCTCTACGCCCTGGGTTGGACGCAACACTCGATCGGTGCGCAAATCATCCGCAGTGCCGCCATGGTGCAGTTGCTGCTGGGTAACGTGGGCATGCCCGGTGGTGGGGTCAACGCGTTGCGCGGCCACTCCAACATCCAGGGCCTCACCGACCTTGGCCTGCTGTCCAATTCGCTGCCGGGCTACCTGACGCTGGCCGGCGATGCCGAACAGGATTACGCAGCCTATATCGACAAGCGCGCCTCCAAACCGCTGCGCCCGGGGCAGCTGTCTTACTGGCAGAACTACGGCAAGTTCCATGTCAGCCTGATGAAGGCCTGGTACGGTGCCAACGCCACGGCTGAAAACAACTGGGGCTATGACTGGCTGCCCAAGCTCGATGTGCCGGCTTACGATGTGCTGCGCATGTTCGAGATGATGGGCCAGGGCAAGGTCAACGGCTACATGTGCCAAGGCTTCAACCCCATCGCCGCGCTGCCGGACAAGAACCGCGTCACCGCGGCTTTGGCCAAGCTCAAGTGGCTGGTGGTCATGGACCCGCTCGCCACCGAAACCTCGGAGTTCTGGCGCAACATGGGGCCGTTCAACGACGTGGACACGGCCAATATCCAGACCGAAGTGATCCGCCTGCCCACCACCTGCTTCGCTGAGGAAGATGGCTCGCTGGTCAACAGCAGCCGCTGGCTGCAGTGGCACTGGAAAGGTGCCGACGGGCCGGGCGAAACCCGCACCGACGTGCAGATCATGAGCGAGCTGTTCCTGCGCCTGCGTCAGCGTTACCAGACCGAGGGCGGTACCTACCCTGATGCGATCATGAACATCAGCTGGCCGTACAAGATTGCTGATGAGCCATCCCCCGAGGAACTGGCCAAGGAAATGAACGGCTGGGCGGTCACCGACCTCACCGATGCTGCCGGTGCAGCCCTCAAGGCTGGCCAGCAATTGTCGGGCTTCGGTCAACTCAAGGACGATGGCAGCACGGCATCGGGTTGCTGGATCTTTGCCGGCTGCTGGACCGAGCAGGGCAACCAGATGGCTCGCCGCGACAACAGCGACCCGTACGGCATGCACCAGGTGCAGAACTGGGCCTGGGCTTGGCCGGCCAACCGCCGCATCCTCTACAACCGTGCCTCCAGCGACCCGCAAGGCCAGCCTTGGGATCCGGAAAAGAAACGCCTGGTGTGGTGGAACGGCAAGACCTGGACCGGGACCGACGTGCCCGACTTCAAGGTCGACTCGCCACCCGAGGCGGGGATGAACCCGTTCATCATGAACCCCGAGGGCGTGGCGCGGTTCTTCGCCATCGACAAGATGGCCGAAGGCCCGTTCCCCGAGCACTACGAGCCGTTCGAAACGCCGATTGGCATCAACCCGCTGCACCCGCAGAACAAGAAGGCGATCAGCAACCCGGCCGGGCGCATCTTCGACTCGGTATGGGACACCCTCGGCAAGCACGATGAATTCCCGTACGCGGCGACCACCTACCGGCTGACCGAGCACTTCCACTTCTGGAGCAAGCATTGCCGGCTCAACGCCATCGCCCAGCCCGAGCAGTTCGTCGAGATCGGCGAGGTGCTGGCCAATGAAAAAGGCATCAAGGCTGGCGACCGGGTACGGGTGTCGAGCAAGCGTGGCCATATCGACGCGGTGGCGGTCGTGACCAAGCGGATTCGCCCGCTGCAGGTCAACAACCAGACCGTGCACCAGATCGGCATTCCGCTGCACTGGGGCTTCACCGGCGCAACCCGGCATGGCTACCTGACCAACACCCTGGTGCCATTCCTGGGTGACGGCAACACGCAGACGCCAGAGTCCAAGTCGTTCCTCGTCAAAGTGGAGAAACTCTGATGGCCAGCCAAGACATCATCGCCCGCTCGGCCACCACCACCGTGCCGCCCTCGGTACGCCAGCAGCAGGAAGTCGCCAAGCTGATCGACACCACCAAGTGCATCGGCTGCAAGGCTTGCCAGGTGGCGTGTTCGGAGTGGAACGAACTGCGTGACGAGGTCGGCCACAACCACGGCACCTACGACAACCCCCAGGACCTCACTGCCGAGACCTGGACGCTGATGCGCTTTACCGAGCACGAGCGCGACGACGGCAACCTGGAATGGCTGATCCGCAAGGACGGCTGCATGCATTGTGCCGAGCCAGGCTGCCTCAAGGCGTGCCCAAGCCCAGGGGCGATCATCAAGCATGCCAACGGTATCGTCGACTTCAACCAGGACCACTGTATTGGCTGTGGCTATTGCATCACCGGCTGCCCGTTCAACATTCCGCGGATCTCGCAGAAAGACCACAAGGCGTACAAGTGCACCCTGTGCTCCGACCGCGTGACCGTGGGCCTGGAGCCGGCCTGTGTGAAAACCTGCCCGACCGGGGCAATTGTGTTCGGCACCAAGGACGAGATGAAGGTGCATGCCGCCGAGCGCATCGTCGACCTGAAATCGCGTGGCTACGACAACGCCGGGTTGTATGACCCGGATGGCGTCGGCGGTACCCACGTGATGTACGTGTTGCACCATGCCGATACCCCCAAGCTGTATGCCGGCCTGCCGGACCAGCCGGTGATCAGCCCGCTGGTAGGGTTGTGGAAGGGCTTTACCAAGCCCCTGGCGTTGTTGGCGATGGGCGCAGCGGTGCTGGCTGGGTTCTTCCACTATGTGCGGGTCGGGCCACAGCGGGTGGAGGAGGACGAACACCCGGCCGCAGCCGACCCGAGCGTGCAGACAGTGGACCCTGCAGTGCATGTCTATGATCCGAGCAAGCCCGGTGGGCAAGGGGAGCAGCGGCCATGAACGACAACAAACCCATCTTGCGCTACAACGCCAACGAGCGCAGCAACCACTGGCTGGTGGCGATCCTGTTTTTTCTCGCCGGGCTGTCGGGGTTGGCGCTGTTTCACCCGGCACTGTTCTGGCTCAGCAACCTGTTTGGCGGTGGGCCGTGGACGCGCATCCTGCACCCGTTTCTGGGGGTGGCGATGTTCGTGTTCTTCGTTGGCCTGGTGGTGCGCTTCTGGCGGGCCAACTTCATCACCGCGAATGATCGCCTCTGGCTGCGGCGGGTTGACCGGGTAATGCGTAACCAGGAGGAGGGCGTACCGCCAATCGGCAAGTACAACGCCGGGCAGAAGCTGCTGTTCTGGACCCTGCTGGTGTGCATGCTGGTCTTGCTGGTCAGTGGTGTGGTGATCTGGCGAGCGTATTTCAGCCACTGGTTCGGCATCGAGGTAATTCGCCTGTCGGCGTTGCTGCATGCACTGGCGGCCTTCGTGCTGATCCTCAGCATTATCGTGCACATCTACGCCGGTATCTGGATCAAAGGCTCGATTGGCGCCATGCTGCACGGCTGGGTAAGCCGCGCCTGGGCACGCAAGCACCATGAACTGTGGTACCGCGAAGTGACTGGCGACAAGCCGCCGAGTCATCACGGACGAAAAGAAGGATGAGCGCTTGAGCACGATACTCGAACCTGGGCAGATCGAAGCGTCGGCGGTGATGCCGCCGTTTCTGCACCTGCCGCCGGCCAACCTGTTTGAAGTGCGGGCTGCGCGTTTGGACACGCTGGCCCAGGGCAATGCCCTGGGCGACTACCTGAGGCTGGTTGCGCGGTTGTGCCGTGTGCAGCAGCAGCTTGTGGATAACCCCCCTGGCGCCCTGCCGGTGGCTGAGGCGCGCCAGCGCCTGTGCATAAGCCATGGTTTGCCGCCGCTGGCGGCAGACAGCCTGGTACGTGACGGCGCTTGGCTGGTCTGGTTGCAGGCCTTGCTCGGTCACTTTGGCGACGAACCCCAGGGTCCGTTGGCGGAGGCCTTGCAGGTGCTGCGTGGCAGTGATGACAACCAGCGCAAAGGCTGGGGGTTCGCGTTGCTGGCAGGGCAGTATGACGCGGTGCCGGCCGCACTGGTGCCATTGCTCGGGGCTGCGTTGCAGGCGGCGTGGTCCAGTTGGCTGCTGGCATTGCCGGCGCCTGAACTCAAACCCGCTGGCAGCCTGGCCCAGTGCCCGGCCTGCGGCTCGCCGGCGATGGCCGGGGTGGTACGCAACCGTGGCAAGCACAACGGCCTGCGCTATCTGGTGTGCTCGTTGTGTGCCTGTGAATGGCATGTGGTGCGGGTCAAGTGCGTGTACTGCGAGTCGAGCAAGGACTTGCGCTATACCAGCCTTGAGAATGACCGCCACTTACCCGGCAAGGCGCCCCTGCGGGCCGAGTGCTGCCCGGGGTGTGAAAGCTACCTCAAGCAGAACTACCTCGAAAACGACGCAGCGGCCGAGCCCTTGGCCGACGACCTGGCCAGCCTTGCGCTGGACATGCGCCTGGACGAGGAAGGTTTTCATCGCCTGGCGCCCAACCTGATGCTTGCGCCCGGTTAGTGGGTGAGTGTCTACACTGAAAAACCGAGTCGCCTGCTTCGCGGGTAAACCCCTTCCCACAAGACTTGGTACAGGATCAGACACCTGCGCAGGCTTTTGTGGGGGCGGGCTCACCCGCGAACAGGCCAGTACCGACGACGGATCAATCCTAGGTAGTACCGCATGTCCAACAGCCTCGCCAGCGACACCCCACGCTTGCCGTCCATCGACACCCTCCTGCGCCATCCGGCCTGCCTCCCACTGATCGACCGCCACGGCCGCGATGCGGTCTTGAGCGCCCTGCGCCAATTGCTGGACGACCTGCGGGAGCCCGCGCGCAGCGGCCAGCTCAGTGCCGCCGAGCTGTCTCTCGAGATCCTTCTGGGCCGCGCCGGCGAACGTCTGGCCGCCCAGCAACGCAGCCAGGTACGCCGAGTGTTCAACCTCACCGGCACCGTGCTGCATACCAACCTCGGCCGTGCCCTGCTGCCGGAAGAAGCCATCGAGGCGATGCAGACCGCCGCCCGCTACCCGCTCAACCTGGAGTTCGACCTGGCCAGCGGCAAGCGTGGTGACCGCGACGACCTGATCGAGGGCCTTATCCGCGAGCTGACCGGCGCCGAGGCGGTTACCGTGGTCAACAACAATGCCGCGGCGGTACTGCTGGCGCTCAACAGCCTGGGTGCGCGCAAGGAGGGCATTATCTCGCGCGGCGAACTGATCGAGATCGGTGGCGCCTTCCGCATCCCGGACATCATGGCCCGCGCCGGGGTGAAGCTGCACGAGATCGGCACTACCAACCGCACCCATGCCCGCGACTACGAGGCTGCCATTGGCCCGCGAACCGGGTTACTGATGCGCGTGCACTGCAGCAACTACAGCATTCAAGGTTTCACCACCCAGGTGCCCACCGCCGAGCTGGCGCGAATCGCCCACCAGCATGACCTGCCACTGCTCGAAGACCTCGGCAGCGGTAGTTTGCTCGATCTCACCCGCTGGGGCCTGCCGGCCGAGCCCACGGTGCGCCAGGCTCTGGCTGATGGCGCCGATCTGGTGACGTTCAGTGGCGACAAGCTGCTGGGCGGCCCGCAGGCCGGGATCATCGTCGGGCGCAAGGCATTGATCGCCAGGATCAAGAAAAACCCGCTCAAGCGTGCGCTGCGGGTCGACAAGATCACCCTGGCCGCACTCGAAGCGGTGCTGGCGCTGTACCGCAACCCGGACCGGTTGGCCGAGCGTCTGCCCAGTTTGCGCTTGTTGACCCGCGGCCAGGCCGATATCCAGGCCCAGGCCGAACGCCTGCTGCCAGACCTCCAGGCCCGCCTTGGTGCGCAATGGGTCGTCAGCGTAGAACCTGCGCTGGGCATGATAGGCAGTGGCAGCCAGCCGGTTGCGCGCCTGCCCAGTGCCGCGCTGTGCCTGCGCCCGCAGGTGTCGAAGAAGTTGCGCGGGCGCAGCCTGCATGTGCTGGAGCGGGCCCTGCGGGGCCTGCCAGTGCCGGTGCTTGGTCGCATCGACGACGACGCGCTATGGCTGGACCTGCGCCAGCTGGACGACGAAGCCCAATGGCTGGCGCAATTGCCGGCGTTGCAGTTGGGGCCGGTGCAGTGATCGTTGGTACCGCCGGCCACATCGACCATGGCAAGACCGCACTGCTGAAGGCACTGACCGGCCAGGCCGGTGACCTGCGCCAGGAAGAGCGTGAACGGGGCATGACCATCGACCTGGGTTACCGCTACGCGGCGCTGGCCGAAGGTGCGCCGCTGACGGGCTTCATCGATGTGCCGGGCCACGAGCGGTTTATCCACAACATGCTGGCGGGGGCCCATGGCATAGACGTGGTGCTGCTGGTGGTGGCGGCAGACGATGGCGTCATGCCGCAGACACGTGAGCACCTGGCAATCATCGAGCTGTTGGGTATCCCCCAGGCACTGGTGGCGATCAGCAAGTGCGACCGCGTCGAGCCGGCGCGCCTGGCCCAGGTGCAGGCGCAGGTCAATGAGCTGCTGGCGCCAGGGCCCTATGCCGGGGCGCGGCAGTTCCCGGTGTCGAGCCTTGGCGGGGAGGGCATCGACGCGTTGCGCCAAGCCTTGCTGCAGGCGCAAACCGCTGTGCGGCAACGCAGTACGCAAGGCGGTTTTCGCCTGGCTATCGACCGCGCCTTCGCCGTTACCGGTGCGGGGGTGGTGGTGACTGGCACGGCGCTGGCCGGCCGGGTGATTGCCGGCGATACCCTGGTCCTGGGCAAGGCCGGCAAGGCGGTGCGGGTGCGGGGCCTGCATGCACAAAACCAGGCCGCGTTGGTAGCGCAGGCCGGCCAGCGAGTAGCGCTCAATATCGCAGCCGAACGCCTGAGCGCGGAGCAAGTTCACCGTGGCGACTGGCTGCTGCCGCAGTGGCTGCACGCGCCCAGTGTTCGGGTGGATATCGAGTTGAACCTGCTGCCGGGCGAGCTGCGGGCGTTCGAGCACTTCAGTGCCGTGCATGTGCACCTCGGCACCCAGGACGTGACGGCCCGTGTTGCGTTGCTGGAAGGTGAAACCCTGGCCGCCGGCCAGCGCATGTTTGCCCAATTACTGCTCAATGCGCCGTTGCAGGCCGTGCATGGCGACCGCCTGGTGCTGCGCGACCAGCGTGCTCAGCGCACCTTGGGCGGCGGCAGGGTACTCGATCCGTTTGCCCCCAGCCGCCAGCGCCGCAGCCCCGAGCGTCTACGCCAGCTGCAGGCGCTGCGGAATGCCCAGGGCCTGGAACAGGCGCTGCCGGCACTGCTGGCCAGTGCGCCCGGTGGTATCGACCCACAGCGCCTGGAGCGGCAGTTCAATCGCCTGCGCGAAACCTGGCAGCTACCGGCGAACGTGTTGGTGGTGGCCACGCGACAGGGCCAGCTGCTGTTCGCCAGCGCCCAGTGGCAGGCGCTGAAACGGCAGGTGCTGGCGCAACTTGCCCGCTTCCACGAGCAAGAACCCGATCAGCTGGGCCCCGACCGTGACCGCCTGCGACGCTTTACAGCACTGCCGTTGGAGCGGCCTGCGTTTGTCAGCCTGCTTGAGGAACTGCTAGAGGAAGGGGCGATTGCCGCCAGTGGGCCCTGGCTGCATTTGCCGGATCACAAGGTCCAGTTGAGTGAAGCCGACGAGGCACTGTGGGCGCGCCTGCAGCCCAGGTTGCTGGCGGGGCAGTTCGACCCGCCCTGGGTCAGGACATTGGCGGCAGAAGAGAACTGCCTTGAAGCCGACGTTCGTTTGTTGTTGCGCAAGCTGGCGCGTTTGGGCGTGGTGCACCAGGTGGTGCGCGACCTGTTCTACCCTGCAGCGACGCTACAGCGCATGGCAGAGCTGCTGCTGGGGCAGGCGGCTGGCACTTCAGTAGTGCAGGTTGCTGCATTTCGCGATATGTTGGGCATCGGTCGCAAGCGCAGTGTGCAGATTCTGGAATACTTCGACCGCATCGGCCTGACCCGCAGGGTGGCCGAGCAGCGTCACATTCGCGCTGACAGCGCCCTGGCCCAACAGTACGCCAGGCACTGAGTTCAAGGAAGGCAATCGCGCCCGGTGGCGCGGCCGGGCTTCAAACCCGGTTGGGGACGGCAGCCGTTCCCGGGCAGGTTCGACTCCCGCTGCCTTCCGCCATCTTCTTTTCTTGCCCGGGCGAGTTGCGGGCAGCGCCTACGCCCGCTCCCCACACAGGTCCAGGGCAAACCAGCGTTCTGCTGATTCCACATCCAACCCTGCACCCAGCAGCGCAACCATCTTGCCCAGCGCTGCCTCGCGGGTCATGCCGCCGCCACTGACCAGGCCCGCGCTACGCAGTCGGTTGCCTGCCGCATAGGTATCGAATACCACCGAGCCTTCAGGGCATTGGCTGATTGCCGCCAGCAGCACCCCGCGCTGGCGCGCTGCACGCAGTACCTCGAGCAACGCCAGGTCATCCGACGGCCCGGTACCACTGCCATAGCACTCCAGCAGCAAGCCCTGCACGCCGCTGCCCAACAAGGCCTGCAGATGGCTGGCCTGCAGCCCCGGGAACACGGGCACTACCGCCAGGTTGACCGGCTGGCGCGGCTGGCGGTAATCCAGCTCGGCCGGGATGGCTGCCGCACGCTGGCTGTCGCGATGCCGCGGCAGGGCAACGAACGCATCGAACGCTTCACTGCGCAACTTGGTAGCCCGGCAACCGTGCACCAGCTGCCCATGGAAGTACAGCTGCACGCCGTCTTCCAGCCCTTGTTCGAACAGGCGCAGCGCGCCACACAGGTTGGGCCAGGCGTCGCTGTCGGGGGCGCCGGCCGGCAGCATCGAACCGGTCAGCAGTACCGGCACGGGCAAGCCCAGCAGCAGGAACGACAAGGCAGCCGCGCTATAGGCCAGGCTATCGGTGCCGTGCAGCACCAGCACCCCATCATGGCCAGCGTCCACCGCCGTGACGATGGCGTCACGCATGGCCAGCCAGTTGTGCTGTTGCATGTTGGCGCTGTCCAGCAGCGGGTTCAGCTCTTGCAGGGTCCACTGCAGCTGGGGGGCATCGGACAGTTGCGCGAAGTGTTCACGCATCCGCCCGTCGAAACCGCCGGCCGGTGCCAGGCCCTCCGGGGTTTCGAGCATGCCAATGGTGCCACCGGTATAGAGAACGAGAAGATTCTTGACTGCACGCATGGAAAGCATCCGTGGCGGTGAGCGGAGAAAAAAGCCGCCCACGGACGGGGCGGCTTGGGCAGGGCAGGATATCAGCGCTGTGGCTGGGCCTGGACGGCTGCTTTGTCAGCGGCTGTTTCCAGCTGAGGGTTGGCTGGCCAGGCGTTGCGGTCCAGGTCCAGGTCGGCGAACTTGGTCGAATCGAACACTGGCTGCTTGATACCGGCCTTGCGCTGGTCGTCGTAGTCGCGCATCACCCGCAGGCCAATCTTGAACAACAGGGCCAGGGCGATCAGGTTGACGAAGGCCAGGCAGGTCATGGTGATGTCGGCGAAGGCGAACACGGTCGACAGGTCTTGCATCGAACCCCACACCACCAGCGCCAGTACCAGGCCACGGAACACCATCAGTACCACGCGGTTGCGGCTGAGGAACTGCAGGCTGTTCTCGCCCAGGTAGTAGTTGTAGAGAATGCAGGTGAACACGAACAGCGACAGCGCAACGCTGACGAACACGCGGCCCCAGTCACCCACCACCGCGGCCAGCGAGTTCTGGGTCAGGACAATGCCGTCGCCCTCGAAGCCTGGGGTGTAGAAGCCCGACAGCAGGATCAGCAGTGCGGTGCAGGTGCAGATCACGAAGGTGTCGAGGAACACGCTGAAGGCCTGGACCACGCCCTGCGCGCCCGGGTGTTTCACTGCCGCCACGGCCGCAACGTTCGGTGCACTGCCCAAGCCTGCTTCGTTGGCGAACACGCCCCGCTTCACGCCCATGACGATGGCGCTGCCGAGCAGGCCGCCAAACGCAGGGTCAAGGCCGAAAGCGCTCTTGAAGATGGTTTCCAGCATGGCGGGTACGTGGTCGATCTGGGTGCCGATCACGTACAGGGTCACGCCGATGTAGGCCAGGGTCTTGACCGGCACCAGCAGGTCCGAGACCGCCGCGATGCGCTTGATGCCACCGATGAAGGTGATGGCCAACAGCACGGCCAGCACCAGCCCGGTGTGGCTTGGCTTGAAGTCGAAGGCATTTTGCAGCGAATGGGTAACGGTGTACGACTGCAGGCCGATGAAGGCGAAGCCGTAGGTCACCAGCAGCAGGATCGAGAACACGATGGCCATGCTTTTCAGCTTCAGGCCATGCTGGATGTAGTAGGCCGGGCCGCCACGGTACAAGCCGTCGCCATCGGCGCGCTTGTACACCTGGGCCAGGGTACATTCGAAGAAACTGCTGGCCATGCCGACCAGGGCAGTGACCCACATCCAGAACACCGCGCCAGGGCCGCCCAGGGTCACGGCAATGCCGACCCCGGCGATGTTACCGGCGCCCACGCGGCCAGCCAGGCTCAGCATCAGGGCCTGGAAGGAGCTCAACTGGCCTGCCTGGCCACGCAGCGATTCCTTGAACACGGCGAACATGTGGCCGAAATGGCGGAACTGTACGAACCGCGAACGGATGGTGAAGTAACCGCCGAGACCGACGATCAGCACGATGAGGAGTTTCCCCGAGAGGAAATCGTTGAGTGCTTCGAGCATTGGAAAATGACCTCGATTCTTATTCTTCGTGTGGATTGATCAGCGGACGGCAGGCGCACCGCTATTCGTTGGGGCGCATGGTTGGCCATGACAAGAGTCGTTACAATTTCGCGGGTTGCTCTGACTTGATGCGACTTGATGCTACAATGGCGTCATTCGCGTCACCTGGATTCCGTACATGAGTGAGCATTTCGCTACCAACCTCAAACTGGCTTGCAGCCACTACCGCTCTATTTCCGAAGTTTGCCGCCAGCTCTCGATCAACCGAGCGCAGTTCAACAAGTACCTCAGCGGGCAGAGCCGTCCGACGGCTTTCAACCTGAAACGCATCGGTGATTTCTTTGGCGTCGAGGATTACGAGCTGAACCTGCCTGCCGAGCAGTTCGCCCGCCTGATCGGTGCCCGCGTCTCGACCCTGGCCGAACAACCCAGCGACCCGATCAGTGAACTGTTCCGCCCGCTGCATGAGCACGCCGGCAACCTGTCGCGTTATTGCGGTTATTACTTCGAGTATTCGAACTGCATGTCGGTGCCTGGCACGATCCTGGTGTCGCTGGTGCACCTGTGGGAAGAGCGGGGGCGTTTTCTGTTCGAGCGCCAGGAGCGGCAGGAGCGCTCCAGCGCCACGGACCTGCATGCTGAAGTCCGTTGTCGCTATCTGGGCGCGGCGTTTCAGTTGCAGGACCGGGTATTCCTCATCGACTACGAGTCGCTGACCTTCAACGAAATGAGCCAGACCATCCTGATTCCCAGCTTCAAAAGCCGGATCACCCGCCTGAACGGCCTGAAGGCCGGGGTTTCCAGCGGCGACCGGCGCAACCCGGCCTGCACACGGGTGGTGTGGGAGTACCTGGGTGAGGAGATCAATCGCATCAATGCCTACCGACAGGTCAAACTGTACCGCCCGGATGATCCGCGTATAGATGATGACGTCAGGGAACGGCTGAGCGTGGGGCCGTTGCGCAACAGTTTGTTTGAGATTGAATAGACAGGATGGCTGTACTCGGCATGCCACTGCCGCTCTATCGGTTTGACCGATGACTGGAATTGAATTCAGGCCCGCTGAGTACTCATAGGCGGTGCAACCATTGCGCCACCGGATGACCAGTACTGAGCATCAACTTGGTTGCCATCAGGCAGCACACGGCGATCAGCAGCGGTTTCACCAGCCGCGGCCCGAAGTGGAGCGCACACCGCGCGCCCAGCTGCGCACCAATGATGGCGGACACGGCCATTATCAATGCCAAAGGCCAGACGATCGCCCCACTGCATGCAAACACGGTCAGGGCTCCCAGGTTGCAGCAAGCATTCAGGAGTTTGCTTCTGCAAATTGCTTGCATGAGCGGCTGTCCCAGCAGCAGGGTGCATGCGACCATGAAAAATGAACCGGTACCTGGCCCGAAAATACCGTCATAGAAGCCGATGGCTGGCACTACCGCCAGTGTGAATGCAACGCTCGACAGCCGTTGCTTGCGCTCCTGACCACTCAGCGTGGGAGTGAACGCAAAGTAGGCGGCGACCGCGATCAGCATGATGGGAACGACAGATTCCAGGACATACCTGTCGAGCATGCTGATTGACATGGCGCCAGTGACGCCTCCAGTAAAGGATAGGCAGGCCATAGGCCAGTCTGCTCGCCAATCGATCATTCGTTTTCGAGCAAACGCCCAGACGGCTGACGCACTGGCTGAGGAAGCTTGAAATTTGTTAGTGGCCATTGCTGCCAATGGGTCGATGCCTGCGATGAATAGAGCGGGAAGAGTGAGGAGTCCGCCGCCGCCTGCTATCGCATCGAAGAAACCGGCAAACAGCGCGACGGCTGCTAGCGCTATATAGATCGAATCCATTTTCAATTGTGCTCCATTTTCACTAGCCACGTACTATCAACGGGTCTTGCTGCAGGATTAATGGCTGCGCATCTGGCGAATACCCAAACAGCCTGATCAGTAGTCGCCTGTTATCTTTGATTGTGTCGCGTGCATGCAGGGCCTGGCTGTTGTTGATTAACAGCGCAGAGGTGGGCTGCAGAACGAATTCGTAACAATCTGCCTGATTCAATAGATCTTTCAATGACCAGTAGGATTGGCGCGCCAATTGGCTAGCTTTTTCGTGCACAGAGTACCGATAACTGTTGTAGCGCAAGGTGAAGTCACCTCGAGGGTCGAACTGGATGATGGAGTGTTCTAGCATGTCCTCGCTGTCGTCCTTGACGAAACATTCACTGCGACTGAAACAGAATGATTTCGATGAAAGCGCCAGTGCTTCAAGGCCGTTCAGTTTTGCAATTACATTGCGTACCGGTATCAATTTTGTCGGCTCTTGGGATGGGTTCCATCGGGCCGTCAGAATCAAGGCGCTGGGTGCTGGAGAGTGCCCGTTTTCGGCATTGATCGAACAGTTGTAAGGGGGCTCCGTGTGTGGCCCAAGCTCAAGCCCAGAATGAGAACTAAGCTCCGCTGTGACACTTCCGGTCTCACTGGGTAGGCCCACTGCACCGCCACCCTTGAAGTTCCCTACGATTCTTATCTGCTTGCTTTCATTGTCTATGTCGAAAGCGAATGATCTATAGTTGACAAGGCTCAAAAGAATCTGACTTCGAGAGCTCAAATAAAGAGTTGTTGGTTCATTGCAGATTATATCTATTGGCGGAAGAAATTTTGGCGCAGGGTCTTGCTCGGGCTCTCGCATTCCTGTGAATTCAATGGCGGCTGCTTTTCCGTTGCTGAAAAGTTCGAGCAGATCTCGTTGCGGGCGACCCATTAATCGCATCAGTGCCTGTGCATGGAAGATGGAAGTTTTTGCGCTACCTGCTACATCTGGGCCACCCATCGCACCGACTTGGCGGGCTGCGCAGTCCAGAAAATTGGCTTGCTGGTCATTGAGCTCGAACTGGATGACCTCAGTCGATCGTTGAGGCACGTTCCCTATCATTGTTTTTTTCCTTGTATGTAGGGGGAGGTGGAACTTTTTGTGAGTTCGCCGTTAATTTAGCCAGAGAATCTTACGCAGTGATGCAGGACCTGCTCCCTTGGTCATGTGAGGAATGTCCTCGGCAGTGGTAGGAATAGCCCTACGTATCCACCTCCGCCCCAGGGTTGGACTTCCCCGCCCGGAAACCGCAAAATGACCCACTTTCCTTAATCAACCTCTCCGGATCTGCTGACTCTATGCGTATGCGCCTAATGCTGTTGGGTGGTGGCAATGCCCTCGGGCAAGCGCTGATTCGTCTTGGGGCCGAGGAGGACATCGCATTCCTGGCGCCGCGCCCGCCCGAGAACGGCTGGACGCCGGAGAGCCTGACCCAGTTGCTTGACGACCATCGCCCCGATGCCCTGGTGAACCTGGCCTATTACTTCGACTGGTTCCAGGCCGAGTCGGTCAGCGAGCCGCGCCTGGCGCAGCAGGAGCGGGCAGTCGAGCGGCTGGCAGAGCTGTGCCAGCACCACCAGATCACCCTGGTGCAGCCTTCCAGCTACCGGGTATTCGATGGCTCGCGGGCCACTGCCTACAGCGAGAAGGACGAGCCCGTACCCCTGGGGCTGCGTGGCCAGGCCTTGTGGCGGATCGAGCAGAGCGTGCGTGCGGCGTGCCCGCAACATGTGCTGCTGCGCTTTGGCTGGTTGCTGGACGAAAGCATCGATGGCTCGCTCGGTCGTTTCCTCACCCGTGCCGAGCAACCGGCCGAGTTGCTGCTGGCCGATGACCGGCGCGGCAACCCCACCCCTGTGGACGATGCGGCCCGGGTGATCCTGTCTGTGCTCAAGCAACTCGATTGCAACGCGCCGCTATGGGGCACCTACCATTACGCCGGCAACGAGGCGACCACGCCGCTGGTGTTGGGCCAGGCGATCCTGGCCGAGGCCGGCCAATATCGCCAGCTGGCAGTGCAGGCACCCACGGCGCAAGCGCATGCCGCCCGGCCGGATGCCAGCGAAGAGCCGCAGCATGCCGTATTGGCCTGCAAGAAAATCCTTCATACCTTTGGCATCAAGCCGCGTGCCTGGCGCGCCGGCTTGCCGCCCCTACTGGACCGTTTCTACCGCCATGGCTGATGCCCCCATCCTGATCACCGGCGGTGCCGGCTTCATTGGTTCCCACCTGTGCGATGCGTTGTTGGACAAAGGCTACGCCGTACGCATTCTCGATGACTTGTCCACTGGCCGGCGGGACAACCTGCAGGTCGACCACCCAGGGCTGGAACTGATCGAAGGCGATGTCGCCGATGCTGCTCTGGTCATGCGGGCTGCGGCAGGTTGCAGTGCCGTGGTGCACCTGGCCGCAGTGGCTTCGGTGCAGGCCTCGGTCGAAGATCCGGTGCGTACCCACCAGAGCAATTTCATCGGCACCCTCAATGTTTGTGAAGCCATGCGCGTGCACGGTCTGCGCCGGGTGGTGTTCGCCTCCAGTGCCGCCGTGTATGGCAACAATGGCGAGGGCGAGTCGATCGCCGAGGATACGCCCAAGGCACCGCTGACGCCCTATGCCGTGGACAAGCTGGCCAGTGAGCAATACCTGGACTTCTACCGCCGTCAGCACGGGCTGGAGCCGGTGGTGTTCCGCTTCTTCAATATTTTCGGGCCTCGCCAGGATCCGTCCTCGCCCTATTCCGGGGTTATCAGCATCTTCTGCGAGCGTGCTGTGCAGGGCCTGCCGATCACCGTGTACGGGGATGGCGAGCAGACCCGCGATTTCCTGTATGTAGGCGACTTGGTGCAAGTGATGGTGCAGGCACTGGAGCAGCCGCAGGTCGAGGAGGGTGCGGTGAACATCGGCCTCAACCAGGCAACGTCGATCAACCAGATGCTCGCGGCGCTGCAGAAAGTCGTGGGCAGCTTGCCAGCGGTGACCTACGCGGCGGCGCGTGCCGGTGATATTCGCCATTCGCGGGCCGATAACCAGCGCTTGCTGGCGCGGTTTGCATTCCCGCAGGCTACGCCGATGGTCGAGGGGCTGGCCCGGCTACTGGGTAAAAGCTGAAGTCACGGGCCAAGCGATGCCCTGCCTGCACGGCCTGTAGGAGCAACTGTCTTTCTCGAAATTTGAAAAGCCTGCGCGATTCATTGTGGGAGCGGGCGTGCCCGCGAAGCAGGCGACGCGGTGTCTGGCACCGGCTGCGCCGGTGTTCGCGGGCACGCCCGCTCCCACAGGAACCGTGTGATCTTCGAGTCCTGCATTTTGGCTGTTGATCTACACCCTCTTCGGCTGAGGCAACACCAGATCCAGCCAAGGATCGCCAGCCCTGAGCATCGCATTGAGTCGCACCAGGAAAACTCACACAGGGGTGTTCGCTGCGGGGATTGCGGTGAATGACAGCTTCTGCTCCTACTCGTGCTCTAGGCACCTGCGGCATTCAGCTTGTCATTCACCGCTCTCACTCAAAATTCTAAACCTCTCTCAAGACACAAGCGGCCTTGTGTCGCGACAGGGCTGCGCAGCAGCCCCGGGATCAGCCATGGCGCACCACCTTGCGCACGCAGTCCTCGGGGTTCAACATCTGCCCATCCAGGCTTCTCACCTGTAACGGTTCAAGTCCCTGCCCGCTAGCGGCGTCTACCAGCGCTGAACGCGTTTCACCCGCCTCGAACAAATACCGTTCCCCCCATTGGCGCAAACCCACCACCAGCGGAAATACCGCGCGCCCTTTCCCAGTCAGCACATATTCCTTGTAGGCACTGCCATCCGAGGCTGGCTGCAGCTCCAGCAAACCGCTTTCCACCAGCCATTTGAGCCGTGAGGCGAGGATGTTCTTCGCCAGCCCCAGATTCTTCTGAAACTCACTGAAGCGACGCAGGCCATCAAAGGCATCGCGAAGGATCATCAGCGCCCAGCGGTCACCCAGCACTTCCAAGGCCCGGGCGACGGGGCATTGCGCGTTGTTTGCATCGAGCATGGAGGCTCCTTGTCCTGAATGACTGGTTGCAGATTAAAACCACGTTTGTTAAATAGCCAGCAGGTAGTTTCAAAATGAAACCAGATTGACGAGGTCGGGCCATGCAACCTTCACTGACACGCTGGATAACGCTACTGCTTGCCACTGCCAGCGGCATGGCGGTGGCAACGGTGTACTTTGCGCAACCGTTGCTGGACTCGATGGCTGCCGACTTGGGGGTAGCGCGGCAGCAGATTGGTTGGGTGGTTGGTGCGACCCAGGCGGGCTACGCCTTGGGCTTGCTGTTGGTCGTGCCGCTGGGTGACCGGGTGAACCGCAAGCGCCTGCTGCTGGGCCAACTGCTGTTCTCGGCGCTGGCGCTGACGGCGGTCGGCATGGCGCCGAACTGGGCGGTGTTGCTGCTGGCGTTGACCATCACCGGGCTGATGGCCGTGATGGTGCAATTGATGGTGGCGCACGCTGCCAGCCTGGCCGCCCCCGGTCAGCAAGGGCAGGCGGTAGGTACCGTCACCAGTGGCGTGGTACTGGGTATTTTGCTGGCGCGGCTGGTCTCCGGCGGGCTGGCTGACCTGGCAGGTTGGCGCTGCGTGTACTGGATGGCTGCAAGCCTGTTGGTGGTGCTGGCCGCAGTAATGTGGCGCAGCTTGCCCGCCGTGCCTGCAACCCGGCATCGCACCAGCTTCCGCGCACTGATCGCCGGCCAGTTCAGCCTTTACCGGCACGACCGGCTGCTACGTCAGCGTGGGGTGTTTGGCGGGTTGATCTTCGCTGCATTCAGCGTGCTGTGGAGTGCCATGGTCATGCCCCTCAGCGCTGCGCCATTGGCGTTCAGCCATACCGAGGTCGGTCTGTTCGGCCTGGCAGGTGTAGCGGGCACGTTGGCCGCATCGCGTGCCGGGCGCTTGGCCGACCAGGGGCAGGGTGAGCGGACCACGGGGCTGGCGCTGTTGCTGCTGACGCTTTCATGGCTGCCCACGGCCATGCTCGGGCAATCCGTGATGGCGTTTGTCCTCGGCGTGCTGATGCTGGATTTTGCCGTGCAGGCGGTGCATGTCACCAACCAGACGGTGTTGCTGGCCGGGCGTGGCGAAATGGCCAGCCGCCTGATTGCGGCCTACATGTGCTGCTATTCGCTGGGGAGCGGGGTGGGGGCGGTGCTGGCGAACTGGTGTTATGCGCACTGGGGTTGGGTAGCGGTGTGCGGCCTGGGCCTGGCCATCAGCGCGGCGGCCCTGGCTTATTGGCTGTGGCTGCAACGCGCAAGGGCGGCCGGAGCCGCCCTGCAGTGTTCCGGTCAGAACTTGTAGCCTAGGCCGACCATGTACACCCATGGGTCGACATCCACGTCGACCTTGGTCTTGCTGTAGCCCAGCGCGGTGGGGCCGTTGACGCTGGCCTTGGTGTCGATGTCCACATACCAGACCGCGGCGTTGACCAGCAGGTTGTCCGTGAGCATGTAGTCCATGCCCAACTGGCCGGCGATACCTACCGAGTCTTGTAGCTTCAGGTTGCTGAAGCCCTGCTGCTTGCGGGCGCTGCTGAGGTCTTCATCGAAGAACAGGGTGTAGTTGATACCCACGCCGGCATACGGCTGGAACTTGGAGTTCGGTTCCATCGGGTAGTACTGCAGCGACAGTGTTGGCGGCAGTTGCTTGATGTCGGCCAGCTTGCCGTCCAGCCCGCCACCCAGGCCTTTTACGCCTACGGTGTGCTTGAACGGCGTAGCCGCCAGCAGCTCCAGGCCAACGTGGTCGGTGAGCATGTAGGCGAAGGCCAGGCCCAGCTGGGTGTCGCTGTCCAGTGTCGCCTTGGTGCCCGAAACCTTGTTGCCGTCGAATTTCAGGTCGCTGCTGCTCTCATTCGGCGCAGTGGTGATTGCACCGGCGCGAACGATGACATCACCCGCCTGGTGGGCGTGGGCAACAGGGGCGGCGAAGGCCAGTGCCGCGAATGCGGCCCCGAGCAAGGACTTGTTCATGGAAGCTCCCAGAGGACGTTAATAATCGAGTAGTCCAATGGTACGGATGGGTCTAAACAGAATGTTTGACCCAGCTCAACGAAGCGTCTTCATGAACCGGTAATAGCGCTCACTTCAGCTCATAAGCGTAGATTTTTTCGGCTTCCATCTGGTAGCCGGCATCGGCCAGTTCGCTGCTGGAGGCTTTGACCTGCATCTTTCCCTCGATCCAGTAGGGTTGATAAAGGTCTTCGACGCGCACGCCCATTTCGCTGAAAATGTGCACGATCTGGTTAGAGGGCGGTGGCGGCACATGGATGCACGCGCCGTAGTAAGGCACCAGCAGAAACTCGGTGGTGCGCCCCTCCTCGCTGACTTCCAGCGGCACGATATACCCGGGCAGTTTGACCTGCTGGCCATCGAGGCTTTTCACCACCGGCGCGTTCGGCGCCTGCTGCCGGGCTGCTGGCGCAGACTCGGCGGCCAGGGCGTTGCTCAATTGCGACATGTCGTGCAAGGGGGTGAGTTGCGGTGGAATGACCGGGGCGCCTTCCGGGATCAGCGCTGGCCAGTCGAGCTCCTTGGGTTCGGCCGCCCACAGCGGCATCGCTGCCGCAAGCAGCAGGATCAGCAGCGTTCGCAGTGCCGGCTTCTTCGCGGGTGAACCCGCACCTACACGGGGAACGCGACCCGATGTAGGAGCGGGTTTACCCGCGAAGCAGGCGGTGAGGTGTTTGATCATTACGCGCACTCATAGGTGTATGGACAGGCCATCGGCCAACGACTGCCGATAGGCGCGCCACGCTGGCACGCTGCCCATCAGCAGTGCAGCCCCCAGGATGATAGCCAGCAAGCTCCATTCATGAGCGCTCGGCAGCGCCAGCGGCAGGTACAAACCATAGTTGGCCTGTACATACCCCTGTGCCAGGGCGATACCCGCATACAGCAAGCCCAGCCCGGCGACGATGCCGACTGCCGCCAGTGACAGCGCCTCCAGCACCAGCAGCCCGGCGATATGCCACGGCCTGGCCCCTACGGAACGCAAGATCGCCATCTCCCGGCGGCGTTCGTTGAGGCTGGTGAGAATGGCCGTGAGCATGCCGATCAGGCCCGTGAGCACAACGAACAGCGAAACCACGAACAAGGCTTGTTCGGCCGTGCCCATCAGGCTCCACAGCTCCTGCAAGGCAACGCCAGGCAGGATCGCCAGCAGCGGTTCGTTGCGGTACTCGTTGATTTCCCGCTGCAGGCTGAACGTGGCGATCTTGTTGTTCAGGCCCAGCATGAACGCCGTGATGGCGGCAGGTTGCAGGTCCATGCTGCGTGCTTGCTCGGCGCTGATGCGCCCGGCGCCACGTGCCGGCACGCCATTGTGCCAGTCGATGTGGATCGCCTCCATGCCGCCCAGGCTGATGTGCAGGGTGCGGTCGACCGGTGTGCCGGTACGCTTGAGCACGCCCACCACGGTGAACGGTTTGTCGTCATGCTTGACCAGGCTGATTGCGGCCACACCGTGCGCCAGCACCAGCTTGTCCCCCAGTTTGTAATGCAGTGCCTCGGCCACTTCGGCACCCAGTACCACCTCGAACGGGTCACTGGCGAATTCGCGGCCCTGGCTCAGCTGCAGGTGCTGTTTGCGGCCGTACTGGTAATGCTTGAAGTAGTCGGCAGTGGTGCCCATTACCCGGTAGCCGCGGTGCGAGTCGCCCAGCGAGATCGGAATCGCCCACTTCACCCGTGGGTCATGGGCGTAGTGCTGAAAGCTGTCCCAGCGGATGTTGTTGGTGGCGTTGCCGATCCGGAATACCGAATACAGCAGCAGGTTCACCGAGCCCGAGCGCGCGCCCACGATCAGGTCGGTACCGCTGATGGTACTGGCGAAGCTGGCACGGGCCTCGGTCCGCACCCGCTCCACGGCCAATAGCAGGCATACCGACAGGGCGATGGCAAAGGCCGTGAGAAAAGCGGTGAAACGGCGGTTGGCCAGGCTGGCCAGGGCAAGGCGGAGCAGGTACATCAGGCCTCCACGGGCTTGGCGGCACGGTTGAGTTCGGCCAGCGACAGGTGGCGATCGAACAGCGGCGCCAGGCTCTGGTCGTGGCTGACGAACAGCAGGCTGGCACCAGCGGCCCGGCACTCATCGAACAGCAGGCGGATGAACACCTCACGGGTGTCGGCGTCCAGCGCCGAGGTCGGCTCGTCGGCGATCACCAACTCGGGTTGACCGATCAGCGCGCGGGCTGCGGCAACCCGCTGTTGCTGGCCTATCGACAGGCTGTCGGCACGGCGCGCCAGCAGTGCCGGGTCGCCCAGCCCCAGGTGGGCGAGCAGTTCGCCTGCCGCCTGGTGGACACTGCCATGGCGCTGGATGGCCCTTTCCGCCCGGCTGCGGGAGAAGCGGCATGGCAGTTCGACGTTCTCCCTTACCGACAGGAAGGGCAGCAGGTTGAACTGCTGGAAGATATAGCCGGTGTGGTCGACGCGGAACCGGTCGCGTGCACCTTGGCCCAGCGCGGCCAAGTCCTGGCCAAGCAGCCGGATTCGCCCTTGGTCCGCTCGGTTCACCCCGCCCAGCAGGCCCAGCAGGGTGGTCTTGCCACTGCCGCTGGGGCCTTTGAGAAACAGGGCCTCACCGGCTTGCAGGCGAAACGCCGGGATGTCCAGCAGCGGCGCCTGGCCGGGCCAGGCGAACACCAGGTCCTGCACGTCAATCAGTGCCTGACTCATCTCAGAACGCGACCATGGCCTTGGCGGGCGAGGTTTCAACGCCTTTCTGGCCGTTGGGGCCGATCAGCTGCACGTTGATTTTTTGCGTGGCTGGGAAGGCTTTGTACAGGGGAGCCAGGTCCAGCTGGGTGAGTTTCTCCGGGCTGGCGCATGTCAGCTGGTAGTGGGCATTGATATCGCTGTGCATGTGGCCCTTCTCATGCTCGTCACCGTCGTCGTCCGCTTTGGCGGCGTCACCGAACAACGGGCTTTCCAGCGCTTGCTGGTCTTCCTTGCAGCCGGCTGCCGAGGCCAGGCCGAACAGCTTCAACGGTTGTTCCAGCTGCTGGCGCACCGCGGCAACCTTGGCCTTGTCGGCGTCGCTGCTGGCAGCGTGCTCGAAACCAACCAGGTTCATGGCGGGGCTGTCCAGCTCCAGTTCCAGGGTATTGCCGTCGAGCACGACATTGAGCTTGGCCACGCCGTGTTCATGCGCGCCCAGGGTGCCATGGGCGTGGTCGTGATCATGGTCAGGGTCTTCGTGGGCATGGGCCACGGCCAGTGGCAGCAAAGCGAAGGGCAGGGCGAGCAACAGGCGACGCATGGGAGGCTCCGGGGCGGGCTGGATGATTGGGTTATGTTATAACAACTTTTCTGCGTCCTGCCAGCCCGCATGGCGCAGGTTTCATCTTGGGGTAGCATGGGCCATCGACCTTGCTCAAGGAATGCATCGTGAGAATTCGTGGACAGATTGGGGAATGGCCGGTGGACCTGACCATCGAGCTTGAGCCTGAAGAGTGGGCGCAGTTGGGGCGGCAGATTGATGTACCGGTGGTAGCGCAGGCCGCAGCAACACAAACCGTGGCGGCGCCGCGCCAGGATGACGGGCAATGGGTAGCAGCGTGTGATGTATTGCGCCTTGCCGGGCAAATGAGCGGGCCGCAGTTGCTGGACCGGCTGGAAGGGTTGGCGGGGAGCACGGCGGCGGGCAAGCGATTGCTGGTGCGCTTGCGGCACAGCAGTGATGTGAAGGTGGAAAGCGGCGTGGACGCGCCGGTTTATCACTGGGTGGGATAAGCCTGTATTGCCTGTGCTGGCCTCTTCGCGGGCATGCCCGCTCCCACAGGTATTGCACCAGTCTCGAGTTCGGTGGGTATCCTGTGGGAGCGGGCGTGCCCGCGAACGAGGGCGAAGCCCTCGCAATGCTTTTGGGCTAGAACATCGCCGCCGACAGCTTGCGACGATAAACCCCAACCAGCGGGTGATCGCCACCCAGCAGTTCAAAGACCTGCAGCATCGCCTTCTGCGGCAGCCCATTGTCATAGCTGCGGTTACGCTGGAACAGCTTCAGCAACCCTTCCAGCGCCGCCTCATACTGCTGGCGTGCCAACTGCTGGACGCTCAGCTGGTAGGCGGCTTCATCATCCTCAGGGTTCTGAGCCAGGCGGCTTTTCAGCTCCGCCACCTCCGGCAGGCTGGCCGCTTGGCGCAGGAAGGTCAGCTGGGCCTTGGCGCCGGCTAGTGCGGCCTTGTGCTCATCGCTCTTGACCGCGTCCAGTACCACCTGCGCCTCCCCCAGCTCGCCACGTTCGGCCAGGCAACGGGCGTACAGGATCAGTGCCTCGGCATTGCTGTTGTCTTCACCCAGCAGGGCCTGCAGCAGCGCTTCCGCTTCGGCGAAACGGCTTTCGGCGAACAGCGCCTTGGCCTGTTCCAGCGGCGATGCCTGCGGTGCGGCAGGCATTTGCACGTGCGGCTCGAGCATGGCGCGGATCGCCGATTCCGGCTGGGCACCGGCAAAGCCGTCCACCGGCTGGCCGTCCTTGAACAGCACAACGGTCGGCAGGCTGCGAATGCCGAACTGGGCGACCACCTGTTGTTCCACGTCGCAGTTGATCTTGGCCAGCAGCAGTTCGCCCTGGTAGCCCTCGGCGATCTTCGCCAGCAAGGGCATCAGTGCCTTGCATGGCGCACACCACTCGGCCCAGAAATCCACCAGCACCGGTTTGTGGAAGGAGTTCTCGATCACCAGCTGCTGGAAGGTGGCATCGGTAGCGTCGAAAATGTAAGGCGTGTCTTGGCTCATTGCGCTTCTCGCAAACTCGTGAATACCACCACTATAAGGTGTCGCGGCTGGCGTGGTACAGGCTGACCCGGCGGAATTCGTGCGGCTCGGCCAGGTCGGGCAGGGTCAGCGCTTCAAGTACCCCGAGCTGCTGATAGAGCGGGTGGCTGAAGTCGCGTACCCGCGAGTCGGCCACCAGGGCCTGGCGACCACGGCCAAGAAAAGCATCCAGAAGCGGCAGGTTGGCCCGGTCGTACAGCACGTCGGCGACCAGGATCAGGTCGAAGCGGTCGTCCTCGGCGAAGAAGTCGTCGCTGTAGCCCAGTTGCACCCCGTTCAGCGCGGCATTCGCGCGGCAGGCTTGCAGGGCCAGTGGGTCCAGGTCGCAGGCCACCACCTCCCGGGCACCCGCGCGGGCGGCAGCGATGCCGGCAATGCCGGACCCGGCGCCAAAGTCCAGCACCCGCTTGCCGGCCACCCATTCCGGGCGCTCGGCCAGGTAACGGGCCATGGCCAGGCCACTGGCCCAGCAGAAGCTCCAGTAGGGCGGGTCTTCGAGAATGCGCCGGGTTTCGTCGCTGCTGAAGGCGCGGTCCATGTTCTGGTCGTCGATCAGCCACAGTTTCAAGGCGCAGCCGGGCAGTTCGCTGACGACCAGCCGCGCTTCACCGATCAGGCCGCTGAGGGCCTGCTGCAGGGCGAGCGGTGCCACTCAGGGCGCCTTCTCGAAACGTAGCGGCCCGGTGGCCTGGGTCTGCGCCTGGGTGATGCGCAGCGGCGGCAGGTGCATGATCAGCTGGCCGGAGCGGCTGGCGCGGCCACGCAATTCCACGCGTGCGCCGGCCGGGAAGGCTTCGGGGTTGAAGCGCAGTTGGTAGGGCAGGGCCTGGCCGGTAGCGGTCAGGTTGCTGCTGGCCAGCAGGCGCTGCGGGCGGTCGCGTTCGTCGATCACCAGCAACGCCAGTTCCACGTCGGCGCCGGCCGGGATTTCCAGCAAAGTGCCGCTCAACTCGCGCTGGTAGGCCGGAAGCGGGCCGGGCGCTTCGGTGGTTTTGGCCACGCGGGCCGGTGCCGGCGCAACGGAGGTATCGGTCTTCGGCCTGTCGCTGCCGCAGGCGGCGAGCAGGGCGGCGCAGCACAGCACGACGAGCGCTCGGTAGTGCATGGAGGAGTCCTTAACGGGCAGATTTCCCATGGATGTTAACCCCTTTGGCTTGTCTTGCCAGTGCAATGCGCTACCATGGCCCTCCCTTTTTTTGTTGCCTGCCACCATGCACTGTCCCTTTTGCGGTGCCAACGACACCAAGGTCATCGACTCTCGCCTCGTCGCCGAGGGCGAGCAGGTGCGCCGCCGCCGCGAATGCGTGGCCTGTGGCGAGCGCTTCACCACCTTCGAAACCGCCGAGCTGGTGCTGCCCCGGCTGATCAAGCAAGACGGCACGCGCCAGCCTTTCGACGAAGACAAGCTGCGTGCCGGCATGCAGCGGGCGCTGGAAAAACGCCCGGTCAGCGTCGAGCGCCTGGAAGCGGCGCTGGCGCACATCAAGAGCCGCCTGCGTGCCACTGGCGAGCGCGAAGTCAAGTCGCTGGTGGTGGGTGAAATGGTCATGGCCGAGCTGCGCAAGCTCGATGAGGTGGCCTACATCCGCTTTGCCTCGGTGTACCGACGCTTCCAGGACCTCGACGAGTTCCGTGAAGAAATCGACCGCCTGGCCCGCGAGCCGGCCAAAGAGTGAACATGCCCAGCCAAGCCGCGATTCTTGACGCCCACTACATGGCGCGTGCGCTGGAGCTGGCGCGCAAAGGCCTGTTCACCACCCACCCGAACCCCCGTGTAGGCTGCGTGATCGTGCGCGACGGCGAAGTGGTCGGGGAGGGCTGGCACGTGCGCGCCGGTGAGCCACATGCCGAAGTGCATGCCCTGCGCCAGGCCGGGGAACGCGCCCGCGGCGCGTGTGCCTATGTCACCCTCGAGCCTTGCAGCCACCATGGCCGCACGCCCCCGTGCGCCGAAGCGCTGGTCAAGGCGGGTGTGGCCCGGGTGGTAGCGGCCATGCAGGACCCTAACCCGCAAGTCGCAGGGCGGGGGCTGCGGCGCCTGGCCGAGGCCGGTATCGAAGTGGCCAGTGGTGTGCTCGAGGCCGAGGCCCGCGCCCTGAACCCGGGCTTTCTCAAGCGCATGGAGCATGGCGTGCCCTACGTGCGCGCCAAGCTGGCCATGAGCCTTGACGGCCGTACCGCCATGGCCAGTGGTGAAAGCCAGTGGATCACCGGCCCGGCCGCGCGCTCGGCCGTGCAACGCCTGCGCGCCCGCTCCAGCGTGGTGCTGACCAGCGCCGCCAGCGTGCTGGCCGACAACGCGCGCATGACCGTACGGGGCAGCGAGTTGGGCCTGGATGCCGAAACCACCGCCCTGGCCCTCAGCCGCCCACCGCTGCGCGTGCTGGTCGATGGCCGCCTGCGCCTGCCGCTGGATGCGCCCTTCTTCCAGGCCGGCCCGGCCCTGGTGGTAACAGCTGTCGCAGATGACCCCGGTTATGCCGCTGCCGGCCACGAACTGCTGTGCCTGCCGGGTGACAATGGCCAGGTCGACCTGGTGGCGCTGCTGCACGCCCTGGGCGCGCGTGGCGTCAACGAAGTGCTGCTGGAAGCCGGTGCCAGCCTGGTCGGTGCCTTTGCCCGCCTTGGCCTGGTGGACGAGTACCAGTTGTTCGTCGCCGGTACCTTCCTCGGCTCCCATGCCCGCCCATTGCTGGACTGGCCGATGGAGCGGATGAGTGAAGCACCGCGGCTGAAAATTACCGAAATGCGCGCAGTGGGCGATGACTGGCGGGTCACAGCCGTGCCCCTGCCGGCGCCCGGCGTATAATGCCGGGCTTGCCCCGTGCAAACCGTTTTGAGGAAGACCCCATGTTCACCGGCATCATCGAATCCATTGGCAGCATCCGCAGCCTGACCCCCAAGGGCGGCGACGTTCGCGTCTACGTCGAAACCGGCAAGCTGGACCTGGGTGACGTCAAGCTGGGCGACAGCATCGCCGTCAACGGCGTGTGCCTGACCGCCGTGGAACTGCCTGGTGACGGCTTCTGGGCCGACGTCAGCGTCGAAACCCTCAAGCGCACTGCCTTCATCGACCTCAAGAGCGGCAGCAAGGTCAACCTGGAAAAAGCCCTGACCCCTACCACCCGCCTTGGCGGGCACCTGGTCAGCGGCCATGTCGACGGGGTGGGTGAAATCATCTCGCGCAGCGATAACGCCCGCGCCATCCAGTTCCGCGTACGCGCACCGAAGGAGCTGGCCAAGTACATCGCCCACAAGGGCTCGATCACCGTCGACGGCACCAGCCTGACGGTCAACGAAGTCAATGGCGCCGAGTTCGAGCTGACCATTGTCCCGCACACCCTGTCCGAAACCATCATGGCCGACTACCGCGCAGGGCGTCGGGTGAACCTTGAGGTCGATCTGCTGGCCCGTTACCTGGAGCGCTTGCTGCTGGGTGACAAGGCCGCCGAACCGAGCAAGGGCAGTGGCATTACCGAAAGCTTCCTGGCCGCCAACGGCTTCTTGAAATCCTGATTGAGAAGGGGGTGCCGCGTGGCGCTCAACAGCATCGAAGAACTGGTCGAAGACATCCGCCAGGGCAAAATGGTCATCCTCATGGATGACGAAGACCGCGAGAACGAAGGCGACATCATCATGGCTGCCGAGTGCTGCCAGCCCGAACACATCAACTTCATGGCCAAGCATGCCCGTGGCTTGATCTGCATGCCGATGACCCGTGAGCGTTGCGAAACGCTGAAGCTGCCATTGATGGCGCCGCGCAACGGCTCGGGCTTCGGCACCAAGTTCACCGTGTCGATCGAAGCCGCCGAAGGCGTCACCACCGGCATCTCCGCCGCCGACCGCGCGCGCACCGTGCAAGCCGCTGCTGCCCGGGACGCCAAGGCCGAAGACATCGTCAGCCCTGGCCACATCTTCCCGCTGATGGCTCAGCCTGGCGGCACCCTGGCGCGTGCCGGCCATACCGAAGCGGCCTGCGACCTGGCGCGCATGGCCGGTTTCGAGCCAAGCGGCGTGATCTGCGAAGTGATGAACGACGACGGCACCATGTCGCGCCGCGCCGAGCTGGAAGTCTTTGCTGCCGAGCATGGCCTGAAGATCGGCACCATCGCCGACCTGATCCACTACCGCATGATTCACGAGCGCACCGTGCAACGGGTGTCCGAGCAACCGGTAGAGAGCGAGCTGGGTGAGTTCAACCTGGTCACCTACCGCGATGCGGTGGAGGGCGACGTGCACATGGCCCTGACCCTGGGCAAGATCTGCGCCGAAGAGCCGACCCTGGTGCGGGTACACAACATGGACCCGCTGCGTGACCTGCTGCTGGTCAAGCAACCGGGCCGCTGGAGCCTGCGCGCGGCCATGGCGGCCGTGGCCGAAGCCGGCAGCGGCGTGGTCCTGCTGCTGGGCCACCCGCTGGACGGCGACGTGCTGTTGGCGCACATCCGCGAAAGCGCCGGCGACCTACCGGCCAAGGCACCGACCACCTACAGCACCGTGGGTGCTGGCTCGCAGATCCTGCGCGACCTCGGGGTGCGCAAGATGCGCCTGATGAGTTCGCCAATGAAGTTCAACGCGATATCCGGATTCGATCTGGAAGTTGTAGAATACGTGCCCTCCGAGTGACTTGAGGCGGCAATGACGCCCCCAGCTCGAGTCCAGACCCCTGTCGAGGCCGCTTGCAAGCGGCCTCGCTCTTGAATATGAGAATATCGGAATGACCCTGAAGACCATCGAAGGTACCTTCATCGCCCCCAAAGGTCGCTATGCTTTGGTGGTTGGCCGCTTCAACAGCTTCGTTGTCGAAAGCCTGGTAAGCGGTGCCGTTGACGCCCTGGTTCGCCACGGTGTCAGCGAAAGCGACATCACCATCATCCGTGCCCCGGGTGCATTCGAAATTCCGCTGGTGGCACAGAAGGTCGCCCAGCAAGGCGCCTACGACGCGATCATCGCCCTGGGCGCCGTGATCCGTGGCGGTACCCCGCACTTCGAATACGTGGCGGGCGAATGCACCAAGGGCCTGGCCCAGGTGTCCATGGAGTTCGGTGTTCCGGTGGCCTTCGGCGTACTGACCGTCGATTCCATCGAGCAGGCCATCGAGCGTTCCGGCACCAAGGCTGGCAACAAAGGTGCTGAAGCTGCCCTGTCCGCTCTGGAAATGGTCAGCCTGCTGGCGCAGTTGGAGGCCAAGTGATTAGCGACGAAAGCGATCGTTTCAACCCGCGCGATCCAAAACCTGCGGATGCCGGCAAGCCCTCCAAGAGCGCCAAGCGTCGCGAAGCCCGCAAGCTTGCGACCCAGGCCCTCTATCAGTGGCACATGGCCCAGCATTCGCTGAACGAGGTCGAAGCGCAGTTCCGGGTGGATAACGATTTCACCGACGTCGACGGTGCCTATTTCCGCGAGATCCTGCATGGGGTCCCGGCAATCAAGGACGAAATCGACAAAGCGCTGGCCCCGTGCATGACCATTGCCCTGGACGAGCTCGACCCTGTGGAACTGGCCGTGCTGCGCCTGTCCACCTGGGAGCTGATCAAGCGCGTAGACGTACCGTACCGTGTGGTCATCAACGAAGGCGTGGAGCTGGCCAAGGTCTTCGGTGCTACCGACGGTCACAAGTTCGTCAACGGTGTGCTCGACAAGCTTGCCCCGTCCCTGCGTGAAGCAGAAGTCAAGGCGAACAAGCGCTGATCCCGGCGCTGCCTGGCCATGGGTGAATTCGAGCTGATCAACCATTACTTCGCCGCCGCGCCCTGCGCGCAAGGCGGCGAAGGCGTGGCCCTGGGGATCGGTGACGATTGCGCCTTGCTCGACCTTCCCCCTGGTGAACAATTGGCGGTGTCGACCGACACGCTGGTGGCCGGGGTGCATTTCCCTGCCGTGTGCGACCCACAACTGCTGGGCCAGCGGTCGCTGGCCGTGGCGGCCAGTGACCTGGCTGCCATGGGCGCGACCCCGATCGGCTTCACCCTTGCCCTGACCCTGCCAAGCGTTGGCCCGGACTGGCTTGCAGCCTACGCCAACGGCCTGAGCCGCATGGCGCACCGCTGCCGCATGAGCCTGATTGGCGGCGACACCACCCGTGGCCCATTGAGCATCACCGTGACCGTGTTCGGCCGGGTGCCGGCTGGCCAGGCGTTGCGCCGCAGCGGTGCGCGGCCAGGCGACTTGCTGTGTGTTGGCGGCACCCTGGGCAAGGCCGCCGGTGCCTTGCCGCTGGTACTGGGCGAGCGCCAGGCGCCCGCCGAGCTGGCCGAGCCGCTGCTGGCCCATTACTGGTCGCCGATGCCGCAGCTCACCCTGGGCACATGGCTGCGGGGCAGGGCCACGGCGGCGCTCGACGTCTCCGATGGCCTGCTAGCCGATTGCGGGCATATCGCCAAGGCGTCCGGGGTGGCACTTGAGGTGAACCTGGCCCAGGTGCCAGTGTCTCCTGCCTTGCAGGCATTCCTCGGCCACGAGGCGGCACTGCAGGCAGCACTCACCGGTGGTGATGATTACGTACTGGCCTTCACCTTGCCGCCTGCAGCACTGCCGCCCCTGGCCGAGCTTGGCTTCATCGAGGTACACACCATTGGTCGTGTGCTGCAAGGTCGCGGTGTGACCCTGCGCGACGCACAGGGCCAGGACATCACCCCCGCCCAGCGGGGCTATCAACACTTTAGGGAGACACCGTGACCGATCACCCCAACCAGGTGCCTGCGGAGTTCGTTCCGCCTTCGGTCTGGCGCAACCCATGGCACTTCATCGCGTTCGGCTTTGGTTCCGGCACCTTGCCCAAGGCACCGGGTACCTGGGGCTCGCTGGTGGCCATACCGTTCATCCCCCTGTGGCAGATGCTGCCCGACTGGGGCTACTGGCTGTTGCTGGGCATCAGCATGCTGTTCGGTATCTGGCTGTGCGGCAAGGTCGCCAATGACTTGCGTGTGCACGATCATGAAGGCATTGTCTGGGATGAAATCGTTGGCATGTGGATCACCCTCTGGCTGGTGCCGGAAGGCTGGCAGTGGCTGCTGGCAGGGTTCCTGATGTTCCGTTTCTTCGACATCCTCAAGCCGTGGCCTATCCGCTGGATCGACCGCCATGTGCACGGGGGCGTCGGCATCATGCTCGACGATATCCTGGCCGGTGTGTTCGCCTGGCTGGGCATGCAGGTTCTGGTATGGGCGGTTGCCTGAAACAGGGAGCGCGTGAATGGCCATGAGGGTTGTGCTGCTGGCGATGCTGCTGAGTGTCGCCCCGTGGGCGGTGGCTGCCGAAGGCCTGCCAAAGCAGATCCAGCTGGTCAGCGAGGAGTGGATCGACTACACCAATGCTGACGGTACCGGCGTTGCCTGGGACGTTCTGCGCAAGGTGTTCGAGCCGGCCGGGGTCAAGGTGGTGACCCAAAGTGCACCCTACAGCCGCGCGGTCGGCCTGGTGAAACGTGGCGAGGCGGATGCCTGGGTCGGCTCCTACAAGGAAGAGAACGACGACAACCTGTACCCGCGCTGGCACTTCGATATGGATCATATCTATGCGCTGGGGCTGGCCAGCAAGCCTGTGCCCACGTCGCAGAATGTGGGCAAGTACCGCTTGGCCTGGGTACGTGGCTACGACTACGGCAGCTACTTGCCCGATGTGCATGAGTTCCGTGAAATCCAGCGCCGCGAAGGCATCCTGCCGATGCTGGAGCATGACCGTGTGGACTTCTACATCGATTCCCAGACTGAAGTCGATTACGTACTGAACCAGTCATCGCAGCCCGAACGCTTTCGCCGCACCCACGTGGCCGAGCTGCCGCTGTACCTGGCCTTTGCCCGCAACGACCAGGCCAAGGCCCTGCGCGACCTGTTCGACAAGCGCATGGCCGAGCTGGTACGCAGTGGCGAGCTGAAGCCGATTTTCGAGCACTGGCGGCAACCGTATCCGTTCACTGCGGATAGCAAACCGCACTGAGGCCGGGCCTGCCTGGCCTAAGTATCGAACTTTTCGATCTTACCCCGCGGTATTCAGCCAGCCCATAGTGTGCAACCTGCTGATACAATCGGCTCACGAGATATGTCCCACTTTTTCCAGGAGCACAACGTGCCCGTCGTCTTTGTTGCCGCCTCTAAACTCCCGACGCCCTTCGCGACCTTCACCATGCATGGCTTTCTTGATGAAGCCACCGGCCGGGAGCATGTGGTGCTCAGCCTGGGTGACATCGCGGATGGTCAGCCGGTGCTGGGGCGCCTGCATTCCGAATGCCTGACCGGCGATGCTCTGTTCAGCCAGCGCTGCGACTGCGGCTCGCAGCTGGAGGCCGCACTGCAGGCAATCGCCCGCGAGGGCCGCGGCGTATTGCTGTACCTGCGCCAGGAAGGCCGTGGCATTGGCCTGCTGAACAAGATTCGTGCCTACGAGTTGCAGGACGGCGGGGCGGACACCGTGGAAGCCAACGAGCGCCTGGGGTTTGCCGCCGACCAGCGTGACTACGCCATGTGCCTGCCCATGCTCGAACACCTGGGCGTGAAGGCGCTGCGGCTGATGACCAACAACCCACGCAAGGTCAAAGCCCTGACCGACATGAGCATCGTGGTTGCCGAGCGAGTACCGCTGCATACCGGGCATAACCCGCACAACCGCTACTACCTGGCAACCAAGGCCGGCAAGCTTGGCCACATGCTCGGCAACGAACACCAGGGCGAGGTGCCCCAGGCGTGACCCGCGCCGAGGTCAAGCGGCGGCTGGCGCTGGCCTGGTGGCAGTACCTGGCGGTGGGCCTGCTGCCGCTGCCGGTCATGAGCTGGGCTTTTGGCGGCGGTGAGGCGCTGGTGCCGATTCTGGCCATGCCGTTGTTCATTGCCGGCGCGGCCACCATGTTCCTCAGCCTGCCACGTTTCGGTGCCTACAAGCGTGCACTCATCGCCACCTCGAAAGCCCTGGGTACTGCTGAAGAGCCTGCCGCGTGGATCGAGCTGGCACGGGTACGGCGCCTGGCCATGTTGTACGCCTGCTTCCCGGGCTGGGTCGCAGCGCTGTCTGTAGGGGTCGGTCTTGAAGCGGTGCCGCAGATCCTGTTGGCGATATCCACCGTGGTGGTGTTGTCCCTCTACCGCATTCCACGACAGCTCGGCTGATGCGCCTGCTGCCTGGCCTGCTGGCACTGTTCGCCTGTGCCGCGCTGGCTGGCGAACCCTTGCGAGTGGTCAGCCTGGCGCCTTCGATGACGGAAATCATGCTCGAACTGCAGGCCGATGACCTGCTGGTGGGTGTGCTTGACGGGGGCGAACGGCCAAATGCGTTGCGCGATTTGCCCTCGGTTGGCCGCCAAGGCCAGCTGAACATGGAGCGCCTGCTGAGCCTGCGCCCCGACCTGTTGCTGCTGTGGCCAGGCAGCGTGCCGCCGGCGCAACGCGAGCAGCTCAAAAGCCTGGGTATCACGACCTTCAGCGCCGAACCCCATGACCTGGACCAGCTCATCGAGCAGATCGCCGCGATTGGCGAGCGCGTCGGCCGTGCCGAGCAAGGGCAGCAGTATGCCCGGGCCCTGCGCGAGCGGTTGCGGCAACTGCGCCAGCAGTACCGACGTGACGAGCCCTTGCAGGTGTTCTACCAGGTGTGGGATCGGCCTTTGTACACCCTTGGTGGCCGCCAGGTGGTGAGCGACGCACTGGCCGTATGCGGGGCGCGCAATGTGTTTGCCGACCTCAGCCAACCGGCGCCGCAGGTGAGTGTGGAGTCGGTGTTGCTACGCAACCCCCAGGTCATCCTGGCCGGTGACCAGGCGCAGTTGACCCGCTGGCTGGCCTGGCCGCAGTTGCGCGCCGTTGCCCACGCCGGTTTGCTGGTGGTACCCGATAAAGGCCTGGAGCGCCCGAGCGGGCAAATGATTGAAGCCACCGCCCGCTTGTGTGCGTTGCTGGCCGCTAAAGCGCCGGCGTCCACGTCACGCTGAACAGCAACGTGCGGCCTTCTTCGCGGTACGGGTGGTAGGCCCCTTCGTAGCTGTAAAGGGCGCGGCTATAGCGGCGGTCCAGCACGTTATCCAGTTTGGCTTCCAGTTTCACTTCGTCGCTGGCAGCCCAACTGCCACGCAGGCCCAGCAAGCTGTGGCCACCGATGCGGTTGCGGTTGGCCTCATCGTCATAGCTGCTGCTGACGGCCTGCCAGCTGGCGCCCGCGCTGAAACGCCCGAAGTCGCGGTCCAGGTCCAGGCTCAACGTGCGCCGGGCGCGGCGGGCCAGGGTGTGGCCAGTGTCGCGGTCACGTGGGTCGATCAGTGCCATGCCCAACTGGGCGCGCCAACTCGCCCACTGCTGGGACAAGGCCATTTCCAGGCCGTTGATGCGTGCCGAGGCGACGTTGCGCGGGATCGAGTCCTGGCCAAATACGATGGCGTCGCGCAGGTCGGTCCGATATAGCGAGGTCTCCAGGCGGGTGGTGGTCGCCAGCTGGCTGCGCCACTGCAGCTCATAGCTTTTCGAGTGCTCGGGGTCCAGGTTCGGGTTGCTGTATTGCGGGTAATACAGGTCGTTGAACGTCGGTGCGCGGAAGCCTTCGCTGTAGGACAGCAGCACATCGTTATCCGCGTTCAGCGGCACGGTCAGGCTGCCACTCCAGGTGGTCTGGCCGCCAAACTGCTGGTTGCGGTCGTGGCGCACGCCCAGCTCTGTGGAAAACTGCTCGCCCTGGTAGCGGTGCTGGGCAAAGACCGCCCGGTTCCAGCGGCTGTCTTCGGTGAAGTCGGTACTGGCATGGACACGGTCTTCGTACCAGTCCCCACCGATCAGCAATGTGTGTTGTTCGCCCAGGGCGAGTTCGTTCTGCCAGGTCAGCTGATCGCGGTAGGTGTTGAACACGAAGCGCTCGGCGCTCAGCTTGTCACGCTTGTCGTCGCGGTTCTCGCTGTGGGCCAGTTCCAGGCGCGAGCGCCAGGCATCGCTGAGCTGCGCAGCGAAATAGCTGCCCAGGCTGCTGACGCTGAAGTCCGTGTAGGGCTTCTGGCCGAAGCTCTCGAAGGTTACCGGGTCGAACCCCCCGAACGGGTTGTCGTATTCACTGCGGCCACGGCTGTCGAGCAGGTTGACCCCGGCCTCGAAGCGCTCGCTGAAGGTGTGGCTCAGGCTCAGGTTGAAGGACTGGTTACGGTAGGCATCATGGTCGCCGTCACTGGCGAAGGATGGGCCAGTCGAATCGATGCCGGCTGTTTCATCCAGGCTGGCACCGAGGTTGAAGCGGGTCGCGTCGTTGCCGCCGGAAAGCCCCAGGCTACGCTGGACGGTCTGGTGGCTGCCTGCCGCGATGCGCAGCCGCGGCTGCAGGCCGGGCGTGTTGCTGCGGCGGGTGAAGATCTGGATCACCCCGCCGATGGCATCGCTGCCGTACACCGCCGAGCGCGAGCCACGCAGCACTTCTACCCGTTCGATCTGGTCAACGTCGAGGAACTGCAGGCCGCTGTCGCCCGAAGTGGCGTTGGCAATGCGTACGCCATCCACCAGCACCAGGCTTTGCGCCGCCTTGGTACCGCGTATGAAGATGCCCGGCAGGCTGCCACGGCCGCCAGTGGGGGCCACTTGTACGCCGGGTACGCGGCTTAGCAGGTCGGTGATGCTGGTGGGTTGCAGGCGGTCGATGTCGGCGCGGGTGAAGACCGTGTTGGCGGCGCTGGTGGCGGTGCGTGACTCGACCTGGCGGCTGGCGCTGATCAGCACGTCGGGGAGCTTCAGCGCGTCATCGCGTTCGGCGGCGATTAACAATGTGGGGGCGCAGAGTAGCGCGGCACAGGCAGATTTCTTCATAAGCAGTACCATTTTGCGAGGGCTGCGCCCTCGATCGCGACACAAGGCCGCTCCTACAGGTATTGCACAAACCGGTAGAGCGGCGCGGTCTCTGTAGGAGCGGCCTTGTGTCGCGAAAGGGCCGCAAGGCGGCCCCGGGGATTACAAGCCGAGCTTGGCCATGCGGGCTTTCACCGAAGCCTCAATCCCGGCCGCATCCAGCCCGCACTCGGCCAGCATCTGCGCCGGCTTGGCATGTTCGACGTAGATATCAGGCAGGCCCAGGTGCAGCAGCGGCTTGACCACGGCCTGGCTGGCCAGGAACTCGCCTACCGCAGCGCCAGCGCCACCCATGATGGCGTTCTCTTCGACGGTGACCAGCAGCTTATGGCTGCCAGCCAGTTCCAGCACCAGGGCTTCGTCCAGAGGTTTGACGAAGCGCATGTCGACCACGGTGGCATTGATCTGCTCGGCAACCTGCATGGCCTCTGCCAACTGCACGCCGAACACCAGCAGGGCGACTGTCTGGCCTTGGCGGCGGACCACGCCCTTGCCGATTTGCAGCGGCTCTAGGTCGCCGCTGATCGGCGCGTTCGGGCCGGTGCCGCGGGGGTAGCGCACGGCAGCCGGGCCGTTGTACAGGTGGCCGGTGCTGAGCATCTTGCGCAGCTCGTTCTCGTCGCTGGGGGTCATCACCAGCATGCCCGGGATGCAGCGCAGGTAAGACAGGTCGTAGCTACCCGCATGGGTCGGCCCGTCTTCGCCCACCAGCCCGGCGCGGTCGATGGCGAACAGCACATCGAGGTTCTGCACCGCCACATCGTGGATGAGCTGGTCGTAGGCGCGCTGCAGGAAGGTGGAGTAGATCGCCACCACGGGCTTGCTGCCCTCGCAGGCCATGCCGGCTGCCAGGGTGACGGCGTGCTGCTCGGCGATCGCCACATCGAAGTAGCGTTGCGGGTAGCGCTCGCTGAAATCGACCAGGTCGGAGCCTTCTTTCATCGCCGGCGTAATGCCCACCAGGCGGTTGTCGGCAGCGGCCATGTCGCACAGCCACTGGCCGAACACCGCGGAGTATTTCGGCCCGCTGGCCTTTGTCGGCGCGACAGGCTTGTCGGCGGGCTCCAGCTTGGTGATGGCGTGGTAGCCGATAGGGTCGAGTTCGGCGGGGGCGAAGCCCTTGCCCTTCTTGGTCACCACGTGCAGGAACTGCGGGCCCTTCAGGTCACGCATGTTGCGCAAGGTGGCGATCATGGTCGGCAGGTCATGGCCGTCGATCGGGCCGATGTAGTTCCAGCCCAGCTCTTCGAACAGTGTACCCGGCACCAGCATGCCCTTGGCGTACTCTTCGGTGCGCCGGGCGATTTCCCAGGCACCGGGCAGGCGCGACAGCACTTTCTTGCTGCCTTCGCGCATGCTGGCGTAGGTGCGGCTGGACAGGATCTTGGCCAGGTAGTTGGACAGGCCGCCGACATTGCGCGAAATTGACATGTCGTTGTCGTTGAGGATCACCAGCATGTCGGCATTGACTTCCTGGGCGTGGTTCAACGCCTCGAAGGCCATGCCGGCGGTGAGGGCGCCATCACCGATCACGGCGATCGACTTGCGCGCGCTGTTCTGCAGGCGGGCGGCAATGGCCATGCCCAGCGCTGCGCTGATCGAGGTACTGGAGTGGCCCACGCCAAAGGTGTCGTACTCGCTTTCGCTGCGGCGCGGGAAGGCGGCGATACCGTCCTTCTGGCGCAGGCTGAGCATGCGGTTACGGCGCCCGGTCAGAATCTTGTGCGGGTAGGCCTGGTGGCCCACGTCCCACACCAGCCGGTCGTCCGGGGTATCGAACACGTAGTGCAGGGCGATGGTCAGTTCGATCACGCCCAGGCCGGCACCAAAATGCCCACCGGTCTGCCCCACGGTATACAGCAGCTCCTGGCGCAACTCGTCGGCCAGGGTCTCCAGGTCGGCTTCGGCCAGCCGGCGCAGGCCGGCAGGCGTGTCAGCGCGGTCGAGCAACGGCGTGACCGGGCGTTCGCGGGGAATCTCTTGAAACGTCGTGGGCATCAGGCGAGTCGTTATAGGTGTGTGAAGACGCGGCAGTTTACCCCATTGTGGGAAAAGTGCCCATTCGACCACTGCTTGTGACACCCCAATGGCGCGGGTATCCGTGCTTAGTTGCGGCGCTCGACGATATAGCGCGCCAGTGCCCGCAGCGGCTCGGCTTTTTCGCCGAACCCTTCCAGTGCGACCAGCGCCTGGTCGCGCAGTTCGATCGCATAGGCCTTGGCCGCGTCCAGGCCCAGCAGGGCCGGGTAGGTCGGTTTGTCACGGGCGATGTCTGCCCCTTGGCGTTTGCCCAGGGTGGCGGTGTCGCCTTCCACGTCGAGGATGTCGTCCTGAACCTGGAATGCCAGGCCAATGGCCTGTGCATAAGTTTGCAGGGCGTCCAGTTGCTGCTGGCCGGCACGGGCGCTGGCCAGTGCGCCCAGGCGCACGCTGGCTTCGATCAGGGCGCCGGTCTTGTGCCTGTGCATGAATGCCAGTGCCCGCTGGTCGAGCTTCAGCCCGACCGAGCCAAGGTCGATGGCCTGGCCGCCCACCATGCCGGCTGGGCCGGCGGCCGTGGCCAGGGCCTGGACCATGGCCAGGCGGACGCTGTCGGCCTGCGGGCTGAGGTGCGGATCGAGCAGGGCGCTGAACGCCAGGCTCTGCAACCCGTCACCGGCCAGGATGGCGCAGGCTTCGTCGAAGGCCTTGTGCGTGGTGGGCTGGCCCCGGCGCAGGTCGTCGTCATCCATGGCAGGCAGGTCGTCATGCACCAGCGAGTAGGCATGGATCAGCTCCACCGCACAGGCCGCGCCGTTGGCCTGTTCGGCCGGGGCACCCAGGGCTTCGCACGCGGCGTAGGCCAGCAGTGGCCGCACGCGTTTGCCGCCGTTCATCACGCTGTAGCGCATGGCGGCATAGAGGCGTTCGAGTTCTTTGGTCGGGGCGACGAACAGCGGTTCGAGGGCTGCATCCACCCGCCTCTGGCAACTGGCCTGGTAGCTGCCGATCATGCTTCGGGCTCCGCGTCGAAGGGCTGGGCAGCCAGCTCGCCGTCACGCTCCAGCAGAATTTGCACCTTCTGCTCGGCCTGGGCCAGGGCACCTTGGCATTCTCGGGTCAGCGCGATGCCTTGCTCGAAAGCGGCCAGCGACTCTTCCAGCGACAACTCGCCGTTCTCCAGGCGCTCGACCAGTGTTTGCAGGTCTGCGAGGGATTGCTCGAAATCAAGGGAGGATTTTTTGCGGGCCATGGCGACTGTCTCGGAGGCATTCAGAACGGCGCGACACTAGCAGAGCAGGGCGGGGGGAGCAAACTTCCGGGGCCGTGAGGTTGGTTTCACAGGTCCTTTCGCGGGCACGCCCGCTCCCACAGGTACATCACAGCCTTCAAGCGCTGCGCCATACCTGTGGGAGCGGGCGTGCCCGCGAATTGCCCCAAAGTGGCTTATCAGGCCGGCTCGGCTTCCAGCGCCACCATCGCCTCCCGGTACCGCGCCAGCTCTTCTATGGTCAGCACCGGCAGATTGTACTGCCGCGCGTACACCGCCACCTGTTCGCCACGGGCCATGGTCCCGTCCGGGTTCATCAGTTCGCACAGCACTGCCGCCGGGCGCAGGCCGGCAAGGCGGGCCAGGTCCACCGAACCTTCGGTATGCCCACGGCGGGCCAGCACGCCGCCATTGCGCGCACGCAGCGGGAACACATGCCCCGGGCTGACGATATGACGCTGTTCGGCGCTGGAACGCAGTGCCGCAGCAATGGTGGTGAGGCGGTCCTGGGCAGAAACCCCGGTGGTGATCCCTTCGGCCGCCTCGATGGTGACGGTGAAGCCGGTGCCATGTCGGGCCTGGTTGTTCTGCACCATGGGCGCCAGCTGCAACGCATCGACGGTGGCTTCGTCCAGGCACAGGCAGACGATACCGCTGCAATCGCGAATCATCATGGCCATGGTTTGCAGCGTAATGTTTTCGGCGGCGGCAATGATGTCCGCCTCGTCTTCGCGGTCGTCATCGTCCAGCAACAGTACAGGGCGCCCAGCCTTGAAGGCGGCGATGGCGGCGGAAACATTGGGGTAGTGCGCGTGGTGCTGGGTGGACATGAAACGCTCCTCGTGAATGATCGATGAACGTCTCGGGGCGAACAAAATGCGTGCGCAGGGGCGCCCGGATGGCCCCCGCCTGACGCCTTCTTTCATCCGGACTATGACCGTCGGCTCTGGAGTTGCACCAGATCTGCTGACCCCCGGCATGGCCGGGGCGCTCGCGGGCTCATCTTTCGATTTACCGCCGGTGGGGACTTTCACCCCGCCCTGAAGACCGCCACAGCATACCGCACGTGGCCACCCCGCTGGCAAGCCGCGGTTCTACGACCTTTGGCGGTAGCGTAGGGCGGGCGTTGTGGAAGGTGCTGACAGGCTTACCGCGACATCCCTTCAATCACCTGCTTCAGCGAAGCCGGCAACATAGGCCCATGCCCCAACCCGGCAAACCGCTCGAAACGAACCTGCAAGCCTGGCACCCTGGCCAGGCTTGCCACCAGCTCACGCGCCGGCTGCTCGACATCGCCTTGCACCTGCGTGCGCGGGTTCGCCGGCTCTTCACTGCCACGCATCAGCAACAGCCGCGGCCGGCTGCTTCCCAGGCGCTGCTCGAGCCCCTGTGCCTCACCCACGATCGCGCCGTTGTGCCACCATAGCGAAGGGCTGGCAGCCGCATAGTCGCTGAATGACCAAGGCCGGGTGAAAAGCGCATGCAAAACGGCCAGCCCGCCATAGGAATGCCCCCACAATGTCTGCCGTTGCAGGTCGATCGGTGCCACATCTGCCACCATCGACCGCATGCGCCCGGTCAGCAGGTCCAGGAAAACGTCGGCACCGCCACTGGGCGCTCCGGTCAGTGGGTCAAGCTGCTCAGGCTGGCCAGGCACCGCCGGGGTGTAATCCCGGGTGCGCCCGGCACGGTCGATACGCTGCTCGGTCTGGTACCCCACCGCCACCAGCAATGGCGCCTGCCCTGCGGCAAGCCGGCCCAGCTGCTGGCCATCCAGTGCGCCCAGCGCGGCATTGCCATCGAGCATCCACAGCACCGGGTAGCCCGCCGCTGGCGCCGGCTGGTTCGGTTTGCCGACCCACAGCCGGTAATGCCGCTGGCCGTCGGCCGAGTCCAGGTCGAGCTGAGTGAAGCGGTAGGCCAGGTCATGGCGCTGCAGCAGTGAGGTGTCCATCTTCTGCTCATGGTCGGGCTGCGCAAGGGCAACATGAGCAGCAAGCGGCTGTGCCAGGCACAGTGCCATCGTCACGGCCAGGGTCAACTTGCTCATCAGGCATCTCTTCAGGGCTTTGCAGGCGCGCAAAGCGGGAACAGCAAGATGATAATCAGTCCTGATTGAGGGTAAAGCGCATTAACTTTCTAAACAGTCCCGGGCCGCCGGCAAGGTCATGTGCAGGCACAGGCCTGGGTGGCCATTGCTGGCCCACAAGCGGCCACCCTGCAGTTCGATGGCGCGGCGGGCGATGGCCAGGCCCAGGCCAAAGCCAGCGCCACTTTCGGTCAGCCGCTGGTAAGGCTGGAAGATGCGCTCCAGGTCGGCGTGCGCGACCCCCGGCCCCTGGTCACTCAGGCGCAGGTGCCAGTAATCCCCCTCGCGCCAGCCATCCAGGCTGATCCGGCCTTCGGCGGGCGAGTGGCGAACGGCATTGCGGATCAGGTTTTCCAGTGCCTGGGCCAGGCTGTCGAGGTTGGCCTGCACCCGGCACGCGGCGCCCAGCGAACAAGGCAGGCGGCTTGGCGCCCAGCCACTTTCGAAACAGACGTCCTGGCACAAGGCTTCCCAGACGGCCACCATCAGCACCGGCTCGGTCGGCAGGCTGGGCTGTTCGGTGTCCAGCCAGGCCAGGTCCAGGGTGTCCTCCAGCAGCTTTTGCATGTCGGCGACTTCGCGGTCCAGGCGCTCGCGCAACTGCGGCGGCGGCAAGTCGCTGTCATGGGCGATGCGCAGCCGCGCCAACGGCGTACGCAGCTCGTGGGACAGCGTACGCAGCAGCAGGCGCTGTTGCTCCAGGCTCTGGCGCAGGCGTACCGCCATGTGCTCGAAGGCTTGGGCCAGCTCACCCAGCTCATCGCGGCGCTCCTGCAACGGCAGCGCGGGGCTGTCTAGGTCGTCGGCCCGCAAGGCGTCGGCCCGGTCCCGCAGGCGGTTCAGGGGAACTACCAGATGGCGGTACAGGGCCAGGCCCAGCAACAGGGCAAGCAGGGTGGGGGCGACCCCATGGGTGATCAGGTGGGTCCAGGGCGTAAGGCCAGTGGGTAGCAGGCGTTCGGGTAATTGCATCACCAGCCGGCCATTTTCGGGGTGTTGCGGGAACGCGATGCTGACGTACGGCAGTTCGTCCTGCAGGCGCCGGCTCATGGGCCAGTTCAGCTTGCGCATGAAGGTAAGGTGGCTGGCCTCCTCGGCGCTCAGTGGCGTGGTGCCCAGGCTTTGCAGGTGGGGGCCGATCAAGGCTGCCCAGGTGCCTTCGGTACGTTGCAGCTGCCTGCGCCAGGCTTCGGCGCCCGTGGCGCCGCCTTGGTTCCAGGCGTGTTCGGCCTGTTGCGCGTAGCGCGCCAGGTATTGCTGGTCAGCCGGCGACAGGAAGTAGGTACTGCGTTCCACCGACAGCCCCCAGGTCCAGATCAGCCAGGTCAGCAGCAGACAGAAACCGACCTGCAACAGGGCCAGTTTCCACAGCAGGGGGTGCCGCCGCATCAGGGCTGGTCCGTGTCTATCAGGATGTACCCTTGGCCCCTGACCGCCTGGATCTGCAAGTGCTGGGCGCTGATGTCGGCCAGCTTGCGGCGCAAGTTGCACACATGCACATCCAGGCCACGGTCCAGGCGCGTGTAGGCGCGGTGCAGCACGGTCTGGTAGAGGAAAGGTTTGCTCAAGGCCTCCCCGGGGTGAGCCCGCAGCGTGGCCAGCAGGCGGAATTCGGATGCGGTCAGCCCGGCAGGCCTGCCCTGGTGAAGGGCGTCCTGGCGTTCATGGTCCAGCATCACTGCCCCCCCATCGGCCCGCAACGCCGGCCCGCGGTCGAGCGCCACGCGCCGTAGCAGGGCATCGACCCGGGCGTCGAGTTCGGCCAGGCTGAACGGCTTGGGCAGGTAATCGTCTGCGCCCCGGGTGAAGCCACTGATGCGATCCTGTTCGGCCCCCAGCGCCGACATCAGCATCACTGGCACCGCTTGCTGGTGGCGCAGTTCGTCCAGCAGGCTGAGGCCGTCGATGCCCGGCAGCATGATGTCCAGCAAAACCAGGTCGAAGCGTGATTGCCGTATGGCATTCAGGGCCTGGCTGCCATTGGCGCAGGCCAGCACCTGAAACCCACGGTTGAGGAAATGGCGTTCCAGGTCCTGGCGCAGGCGTGGGTCGTCTTCGGCAAGGAGCAGTGAGGTGGGCACGTTGAGCCTTGAATGAGAATTTCTATCAGTTAGCCATCATCCCATTGACCGTGGGGCGAGGGCAACGCCGCATTGTGTTAAGAAGGTTAATCATGCTGCACCCCGGTTTTCGCTCCGGTATCTTCCGCAAAAAGCAATTTCTGTCGTTTGCGAATTATTATCAATTGGGCGAGGGTGTGTCATGAGCGGTTTGAACAGTGTGGGGGGCCCGCGACGGGTGCGGGGCTGGCTGGTAGTAGGGCTGCTGGCGCCCTTTTCGGTGTCGGCATTGGCTGAAACGGTAGCGACGCAGGCGGCCGGTGGTGGCAACTCGCTCGACCTGCCGGCACTGACCATCGAGGGCAACCGCCTGTACGACATGCTGCCTTCGGAGCAAACCGGCGGCTACAGTGTCGATGCTGCAACCGTGGGCACCAAGACCCCGGCGGCGCTCAAGGACATCCCGCAGTCGATCACCGTGTACACCCAGGATTACGTCAAGGATCGCCAGTTCGTGCACCTGGATGACCTGGCCAAGTACACCGCCGGCCTGCGGACCCTGACCAACGACAGTGGCCGCTCATCCATCTATGCCCGTGGCTACGAGTACAGCGAGTTCAATATCGACGGGCTACCGGCGCCCATGGCCAGCATCTTCGGTACTGTGCCGTCGCTGGCAGCGTTCGACCGGGTCGAAATCATGCGCGGTCCGGCGGGGCTGTTCAGCAGCACCAGCGAGCTGGGCGGCATCGTGAACATGGTGCGCAAGCGCCCCACCGCCGAGTTCCAGGGCCACGTCGAAGGCAGCTATGGCACATGGGACACCAACCACGAAGAACTCGACCTGAGCGGGCCGCTGGACGATGCGGGTCGTGTGCGTGGGCGCTTCATCGCTTCGCGTGATGACACCAATGGCGAGGTCGACTACAACGCCAACACCAGCAATAGCTACTATGGCGCCCTGGACATCGACCTGAGCGACGCTACTGCCGTGTCGTTCGGCCTGATGCACGAAGTGAAGAACATCACCCCGCATAATGGCTACCCGGCCACCTTGTCGGGTGAGGTGCCCGACTTCAGCCATTCACGCTTCCTCGGGGCCGACTGGAACTACTTCGACGGCAAGACCACCGACCTGGTCGCCGAACTGACCCACCGCTTCGAAAACGGCGGTTACGGCCGTATTGCTGCCCGTGGCTCCCACCGCGACACCCAGTACCTGTACGCCTTCACCGCCACCAACGCCGCTACCGGTGGCAATTCCGAGCGTGCCAGCGCCCGCGATTTCACGCAGGACACCTACTCGCTGGACGCCAGCTACAGCCAGCCGTTCGAGACCTTCGGCCAGGTCAGCGAGTTCGTGGTCGGCAGCGACTACAAGAACTACGACACCGAGTACCTCAATGGCACGACCAACCTGGGCGCCATCAACGTCAACACCTACTCGCCAATGCAGTTTGCCAAGCCGTCGCCCAACTACAGCACCGAAACCGGTATGCAGGAAGAGGAATATGGCCTGTACTCCAAGGTTACCTTCCGCCCCGTCGAGCGCCTGGCGCTGATCGCCGGTGGGCGTTTCAGCTGGTACCGCGGTGACTTCTACACCACCACCCTCGGCAGTGGCGCCAGCACCAACGACAGCAAGCGCGTCGACGGCCACTTCACCCCATACGGCGGCGTGGTCTACGACCTCACCGACACCCACGCGCTGTACGCCAGTTATTCGCAGGTGTTCAAGCCGCAGTCAGCCACCGACAGCAGCGGCCGGGTGCTGAAGCCGCGGGAAGGCGAGCAGTATGAATTCGGCTTGAAAAGCAGCTACTTCGGGGGCGACTTGAACACGCGGTTGTCGGTATTTCGCCTGACCGACAAGCACCGTGCTACCACCCTGTACGACGCCGATGGCGTGGCGACCACCGACTCGGTAGCCGCCGGTAAAACCCGGGTCAAGGGCGCGGAAGTGGAAGTAAGCGGCAAGCTGACGCCGAACTGGGAACTGCTGGCCGGCTACACCTGGATGGAAACCGAAACCGTCAAGGGCGATGCCGAAACCACGTTCTTCATCATGCCGCGCAACCAGGCCTCATTGTGGAGCAAGTACACCATCAGCCAAGGCCCGTTGAACGGCCTGGCAATCGGTGGCGGTATTTCGGCGATGAGCAACTTTTACGCCGAGAACGGTGGCGTGCGCATCGATGCGCCAGGGTATGCCACGGTGGATGCGATGCTGTCGTACCCGGTCACTTCGCAGCTGACCGCCACATTCAACGTCAACAACCTGTTCGACCGCGATTACTTGTCGCGCGTGGGCTCGACGTCGACCTTCAACTTCTATGGGCCGTCGCGCAGCATGATGGTGGGCACGCGCTATGACTTCTGAGGGTTGCTCTGGCTGAAAGCGCTCTGCCCGGGCGGGCAGGCGAGTATGCGGGGGCATTAAAAAGCCGGCTTGTGGCCGGCTTCTCGGGGACGCTTCCGACTAATTTATGGTAAGCCGCAATCGCCTTAACTGTGTGGCCACAAGGGCCTGGAAGAGATGGCAGACACCCGTGTGAGATGTCGCCGAGCCCTCTGGACTGCGGCTTGCGCCGGTCGGGGCTGAATGTGCGGCGTAGCATACAAGGGCACGCTCTGGATGCCCAGCAAAAAATGGCACAGGGTGTTTCAACCGGGCCGCTGCGGACGAAAATACGACCAGTGGAACACCCAGCCAAGCACTTCCAGGCCCTGCGCCTGGCGCTGCGCCGGGGTATAGCGCTCAACCGCATAGTTGCGCCGGTCATGGCTGTGCAGGTACAGCGTGCCATGTTGGCCGAGGCTGAGGGTATTCACCCGCAGCGCGCCGTTGTGCAGCAAGGCGTAGGTTTCGCCCTCGAACACCTGGGTCATGCTCACGTCGATCACCAGCACCGCCTCCTGTGGGATCAGCGGCAGCATGTTGCTGTCGGGCATCGTCACGCTGATTGCATCGTCGGCCCGAACCCCCAACCCCTGCAGCGCTTTTGCCGGCAGGCGCAGGTGTTTGCTGGCGACTGGGCTGAGCAGGCCGTCATGCAGTTCGTAGTACGGCACCTTGACCAGCCGGCCATGGTCCACCAGCAGCGGGGACGGCGCGGGCGTGTGCAACTTTCGCGGCCGGGCGTTGCGCAGGATCGGGCTGGGGTGCTTGGGCCCTTCGCCCGTGTGCAGCCAGCGGCGATGCACGCAGAACAGGTCGGCCATTTCGTCCAGCCGTGCCAGGGGTACGCCGCGCTTGACCCAATTGTTGACGTGCTGCGGTGTGACGCCGCGTTGGGCAGCGAAATCGGAAGGGGTAAGGCCGCATTCGTGAAGCAGGGCCCTGAGGCGGTCACCGGAGGTCTTCATGCCAGCGAGTGTAGCGGCGCGGTGCCAGCAAGGATATCAACTTGATGTTGACGGGGCTTGTGTGAAAAGTGGCTGGTTGTAGGGCACAGCTGTAGGGCTGTGTAGGAGTATTCGCCGAGTACAGCGATTGGCCATAAAAAAACCCCGCCATGGCGGGGTTCTTCCTGCAACCGGTATCAGCCCTTGTAGGCAGCGACCGATTTGGTGATCGCGGCACGGGCAGCGTCAGCGCCTTCCCAGCCTTCGATCTTGACCCACTTGCCCTTCTCGAGGTCTTTGTAGTTGGCAAAGAAGTGCTCGATCTGCTGAATCAGCAGGGCTGGCAGGTCGGTGTATTCCTTCACGTCGACGTACAGCTGCGACAGCTTGTCGTGAGGAACCGCGATGACCTTGGCGTCGCCGCCGCCGTCGTCGGTCATGTTCAGTACGCCAACCGGGCGGGCGCGGATAACCGAGCCTGGGGCGACCGGGTACGGGGTAACGACCAGCACGTCGAGCGGATCACCGTCGTCCGCCAGGGTGTTCGGGATGAAGCCGTAGTTGGCTGGGTAGAACATCGGGGTAGCCATGAAGCGGTCGACGAACAGCGTGTCGCTGTCCTTGTCGATCTCGTATTTGATCGGCGCGTGGTTGGCCGGGATCTCGATGGCGACGTAGATGTCGTTCGGCAGGTCTTTGCCCGCCGGAATCTTGCTGTAGCTCATTGGGCAGTGCCCCCGTGTTTGACCAAAAAAGTGGCGGCGATTATAGGCACATTCTGCCGGGGCATGCCACGCCTGGCCTGATGTGCGGCCGCGTCAGGCGTGGCTTTCGCGGTAGTCGGGGTGCTCGGCCTGAAGCCGGCGCAGGCGCGCCAGCGGGTCTTGCCGGTAGAACAGCGCCAACTGCTGATAGACCAGTGGATAGGCCTGATGGAGCAGGTCGGGGGCACTAAAGAAGTACTCGCTGGTGACGGCAAAAAACTCGGCGGGGTTCTCTGCCGCATAGGGGTCGATGGCGGTTTCGGCGTCGGGGTTGGCATCAAGCTGGCGGTTGAGGTCGTCGTAGGCCTGTTGCATGGCGGTGGCCCACTCGGCCACGGGCATGCCGCTGTGCAGCGGCGGCAGGCCGTTGGCATCGCCATTGAGCATGTCGAGCTTGTGCGCCAGTTCGTGGATGACCAGGTTGTAGGCCTCCCAGCCGCCACTGGCCAGTACGCCGTTCCAGGCCAGGATGATCGGGCCCTGCTGCCAGGCCTCGCCACTGTGCTCGCCGTCCCACACGTGCTCCACGCCACTGGCATCGCGGTGGCGCTGCGGGCTCTTGAAGTCGTCGGGGTAGAGCACGATTTCGTGAAAGCCCTGGTACCAGTTCAGTTCGCCCAGGTGCAGCAGTGGCAGTTGCGCCTGGGCGGCGAGCAGCAGCCGCTGCTGGTCGCCCAGTTCAACGCCCGGCAGGCACGTGAGGTGCTTGTCGAGCAGGAACAGGATGCAGGCTTCGCGCAGCCAGTGGTCTTCTTCGTCGGTGATGCCGTCCAGCATCGGCAGGCATTCGCGTACGGCCTGCCATTGCTGTGGCGTGATCGGGTAGCGTGCCAAGGCCCGCTTGCGCCGCCAGGCGCGGAACGACCACATACTGGCCGGTCAGTGCGCCTTGGCCGCGCGGCCCAGGCGGGTACGCAGCAGGCCGAGGATCATCGGTACCAACGACAGGATGATGATGCCCACTACCATCAGCGACAGGTGTTGCTTGATAAACGGCACGTTACCGAAGAAGTAGCCCAAGGTGACCAGGCCACCTACCCACAGCAACGAGCCGGCCACGCTGAAGCCCAGGAAGCGCGGGTAATGCATGTGGGCAATACCGGCCACGAACGGGGCGAAGGTGCGCAGAATGGGCAGGAAGCGCGCCATGGTCACGGTCTTGCCGCCGTGGCGCTCGTAGAAGTCGTGGGTGCGCTGCAGGTAATCGCGACGGAAGATCTTCGAATTGGGGTTGTTGAACAAACGTTCGCCCGCCGTGCGCCCGATCACGTAGTTGGTGCTGTCGCCCATGATTGCAGCAGCCATCAGCAGGCCGGCCAGCAAGACCGGGTCCATGCCGCCCCCTGCGGCTACGGCGCCGGCGATGAACAGCAACGAATCGCCCGGCAGGAAGGGCATCACCACCAGCCCGGTTTCACAGAAGATCACGGTAAACAGGATGGCATAGATCCAGGGGCCGTAATTGGTGACCAGCAAATCGAGGTAGGCATCGAGATGCAGGATAAGGTCGAGCGGGTTGAAATCCATGTACAGCACCTGTGTTCTTGGGCGTAGGCTCGGTTTACCGGCGGATGGGTAAATTTTCACACATGACAGGCGGGCCATTATACGGCTAAGTGACGATCATGCCCGGGGAGTTTGTAGCGGGGGGTTACTGCACGCAGTAGCGCCGTATCCGCCCCTGGGCGGGCTTGCCCGCGCAGGGGTGGACGCAGGTCAATCCGGGTTGATGGGCAGGATGTAGCTCTTGAACTCGGTATCTTCACGAAAACCGATGGACTCGTAGGTCTTGTGCGCCGTGTCATTGTTGCTGCTTGTGGACACCCGCATGCGCACGGCGTTGGTTTCCTTGGCCATTTTCTTCGCTTCGCGCATCAGGTGGTCGGCTACCAGCATGCGCCGGGAGTCCTCGGCCACGTAGATATCGTTGAGAATCCATACCCGCTTCAGCGACAGCGATGAATAGCTCGGGTACAGCTGGCAGAAGCCCAGCAGCTTGTTGTCGTCATCATCGGGGAGTGCCAGGTAGATCACCGATTCGTCCCGCTGCAGGCGTTTTTCCAGGAAGCTGCGCGAGCTGTCGGGATAGGGCAGTTGCCCATAGAATTCACGGTATTTGACGAACATAGGCGTCAACAGGTCGAGGTGTTCCAGTTTTGCCTTGATGATGCGCATGTGCGGCCCTCAGAGTCCATTAGGGAAAACAGCGGATTGCCAGCAGCTTCGAGGGCATGCTGCCCCAAGCCCGGCCCGCGGCGCAATCCGCTTTGCATGACAGGGTGTTCAGCCCTCGCCAAGCAGGAAGTTGCCTCGCTGCGCGGGGCCATGTTCGCTGTCGATGCTATGGACCTCGGCTTCGTCCTTCAGATTCACCCCCGACAGCTGGCGCCGGCAGGCTTCACGCATCAGGTACAGCAGGCGGTGTGCGGCCATGCCATAACTCAAGCCCTCCAGGCGCACGTTGGAAATGCAGTTGCGGTAGGCATCGGTCAGGCCGACCTTTGGCGCATAGGTGAAATACAGCCCCAGGCTGTCGGGCGAACTGAGCCCGGGCCGCTCGCCGATCAGCATCACTGTCATGCGCGCGCCCAGCAGTTCACCCACCTCATCGGCCACTGCCACGCGGCCCTGCTGCACCAGCACCACCGGTGCGCTGGTCCAGCCGTCGGCGGCGGCCTGTTCCTCGAACCGGCTCAGCAACGGCAAGGTATGCCGGTGCACGGCAAGCGCCGATAGGCCATCGGCAACCACGATGGCCAGGTCGACCCCGCCTGGGTTGGCCTGGGCGTGCTGGCGCAGGGTGGCGACCGATGCTTCGTTCAGGCGCCGGCCCAGGTCGGGCCGTTGCAGATATTCGTGGCGGTCGCTGGCGGCGCTGTGCAGCACCAGGCTGTCGCGGCCGCGTTCAGCCAGCTGGGTAGCCAGGCCAGCGTGGTCGAACGCCAGGTGCACGGCATCACGGGCCTGGGCATGGGCGAACTGGAAGTCCAGTTGCGCCCCGGTCGGCAGGCTGGTACCGCTGCGGCCCAGGGCGATACGCGCCGGGGTCAGCGTGCGCAGGGCCAGCCAAGGGTTTTCAGGGGTAGGGGTGCGATGGTCCATGGTGATCCCTATGCAAGCTGTGCCAAGGCCTGGCGGAAGGCCGGCGGCAGGTTGTCACCGAAGCGCACCCGGCCATCGGCCTGGGTGAAGATGCCGGTGCGGGCCAGCCATGCCTCGAATTCCGGCCCGGGCTTCAGGCCCAGGGTCTGGCGCGCGTAGAGCGCGTCGTGGAACGAGGTGGTCTGGTAGTTGAGCATGATGTCGTCGGAGCCGGGGATACCCATGATGAAGTTGATCCCGGCCACACCCAGCAGGGTCAGCAGGGTGTCCATGTCGTCCTGGTCGGCCTCGGCGTGGTTGGTGTAGCAGATGTCGCAGCCCATCGGCACGCCCAGCAGCTTGCCGCAGAAGTGGTCTTCGAGGCCGGCGCGGATGATCTGCTTGCCGTTGTACAGGTACTCCGGGCCAATGAAACCGACCACGGTATTGACCAGGAACGGCTTGAAGTGGCGGGCCACGGCATAGGCGCGGGTTTCGCAGGTTTGCTGGTCGACCCCGTGATGGGCATTGGCCGACAGCGCACTGCCCTGGCCGGTTTCGAAGTACATCAGGTTCTGCCCCAGGGTGCCGCGCTTGAGCGAAAGGCCGGCTTCGTAACCCTCCTGCAGCACGTTCAGGTTGATGCCGAAGCCGGCATTGGCCGCTTCGGTACCGGCGATGGACTGGAACACCAGGTCCAGCGGCACGCCGCGGTTGATCGCTTCGATGGAGGTGGTGACGTGGGTCAGCACGCAGGACTGGGTGGGTATGTCGTAGCGCTGGATGATGGCATCGAGCATTTCCAGCAGGGCGCAGATCGAGGCAATGCTGTCGGTTGCCGGGTTGATGCCGATCATGGCATCGCCGTTGCCGTACAACAGGCCGTCGAGAATGCTGGCGGCAATTCCGGCCGGCTCGTCGGTCGGGTGGTTGGGCTGCAGGCGGGTCGACAGGCGCCCGCGCAGGCCCATGGTGCCGCGAAAACGGGTGACCACACGGATTTTTTGCGCCACCAGCACCAGGTCCTGCACGCGCATGATCTTCGATACCGCCGCCGCCATTTCCGGGGTCAGCCCTGGCGCCAGGGCGCGCAGGCTGTCCTCGTTGGCCTCTTCACTCAGCAACCAGTCACGCAGGCCGCCGACGGTGAGGTGGCTGACCGGCGCAAATGCCTGGGCATCGTGACTGTCAATGATCAGCCGGGTGACCTCGTCGGCTTCGTAGGGGATCAGGGCTTCGTTGAGAAAATGCGTCAGCGGGATATTGGCCAAGGCCATCTGCGCGGCTACGCGCTCGCCGTCGTTGTTTGCCGCAACGCCTGCCAGGCAGTCCCCGGAGCGCGCCGGGCTGGCCTTGGCCATGACATCCTTGAGGCTGTCGAAGCGGTAGACCAGGTGGCCGACCGTGTGTACGAAACTTGCCATACAGAATCTCCAGAGCCGCGGGTTGCCCCGCGGCGGGTGGCGCCGGTCAGTGCAGAGCCTCTTCGGCCTGCTGGATCGCGGCGAATTCCTCTTCCGGGGTGCCCGCTACCAGGTGGTGGCGGCTGTAGAAAGCAAAGTAGGCAATTAATACCGCATAGATCACTGCGGCGCCAATCACCACGCGCGGGTCCACCAGGAAACCGGCGACCACGGCGATGCACGCCAGCACCAGGGCCAGGCCGGAGGTGAAGATGCCGCCAGGGGTACGGTACGGGCGCTCCATCTTCGGCCGGCGGATGCGCAGGGTGATATGCGCGGCCATCATCAGCACGTACGACAGCGTAGCGCCGAACACCGCGACCAGGATCAGCAGGTCGCCCTGGCCAGTCAGCGACAGCGCAAAACCGATGATGCCAGGAATGACCAGGGCCATGACCGGCGCCTTGCTCTTGTTGGTTTCCGACAGCTTGCGCGGCAGGTAGCCGGCGCGGGACAGGGCGAAAATCTGCCGCGAATAGGCATAGATGATCGAGAAGAAGCTGGCGATCAGGCCGGCCAGGCCGACCAGGTTGACGAAGCTGCCCATCCAGGTAGAGCCGCCGTAGGCTTTGGCCAATGCTTCGACCAGGGGGTTGCCGGAAGCTTTCAGCGCCTCGGAACCCGCGCCGCCAGGGCCGACCACCAGGATCAGCAGGGCAAAGGCCAACAGCACCAGCATGGCGCCGATCAGGCCGCGTGGCAGGTCACGCTTGGGGTTCTTGGTTTCTTCGGCGGCCAGCGGCACGCCTTCGACGGCGAGGAAGAACCAGATGGCATACGGGATCGCCGCCCATACTCCGACATAGCCGAACGGCAGGAAGCTGCTGGCGCCGACAGCGTCCGTTTTGGCGATGTCGAACAGGTTGGCTGCATCAAAATGGGGCACCATGGCCACCAGGAACACCGCCAGGGCAATGGCCGCGATGGCCGTGATGATGAACATCAACTTCAGTGCTTCGCCCACCCCGAAGATGTGGATGCCGATGAACACCACGTAGAACGCCAGGTAGATCATCCAGCCGCCAATGCCGAACAACGACTGGCAATAGGCGCCGATGAAGGTCGCGATGGCGGCGGGGGCGATCGCGTATTCGATGAGGATCGCCGTGCCGGTAAGGAAACCGCCCCAGGGGCCGAAGGCGCTGCGGGCAAAGCCGTAGCCACCGCCAGCGGTCGGGATCATCGAGGAAAGCTCGGCCAGCGAGAAGCACATGCACAAGTACATGGTGGCCATCAGCAGGGTCGCGAGGAACATGCCGCCCCAGCCACCCTGGGCCAGGCCGAAGTTCCAGCCGGCGTAGTCGCCGGAAATGACGTAGGCCACCCCCAGGCCGACCAGCAGCACCCAGCCGGCCGCGCCTTTTTTCAATTCACGTTGCTGGAAATAGTCCGAACCGACCTTCTCGAAGTCGACGGAAGAGCCTGCCGGCGAGCCGGCGGATTGATCGCTTGGCATAGTTTCACCTGTTGTTTTTCTTGGTGGGCGGAAGGGGTCCGCGCCGATGGTGATGGGTACTGCAGGAAGCGAGCCAGGGAGCTGCAAGTTGCAAGCTGCAAGTTGCAAGCTGCAAGCTGCAAGCTGAAAGAGAAAAGCGAGTCGGCGGGCGATCCGCTTTATTCTTGCGACTTGCGACTTGCGACTTGCGACTTGCGACTTGCGACTTGCAGCTAGATGCTTAGAAGAAGCCCAACGGATTGATGTCGTAGCTCACCAGCAGGTTCTTGGTCTGCTGGTAGTGGTCGAGCATCATCTTGTGGGTTTCACGCCCAACCCCGGACTTCTTGTAGCCACCGAACGCGGCATGCGCCGGGTACAGGTGGTAGCAATTGGTCCATACACGGCCAGCCTTGATCCCGCGGCCCATGCGGTAAGCGCGGTTGATGTCGCGGGTCCACACGCCGGCGCCCAGGCCGAACTCGGTGTCGTTGGCAATCGCCAGCGCTTCGGCTTCGTCCTTGAAGGTGGTGACGCTGACCACCGGGCCGAAGATTTCCTCCTGGAACACGCGCATGCGGTTGTTGCCCTTGAGCAGGGTCGGCTGGATGTAGTAACCGGTGGCCAGCGAGCCTTCGAGTTTTTCAACCTTGCCACCGGTCAGCAGCTCGGCACCTTCCTGCTGGGCGATCTCGAGGTACGAGAGGATCTTCTCGAACTGCTGCTGCGAGGCCTGTGCGCCAACCATGGTGTCAGTGTCCAGAGGGTCGCCGCGCTTGATCTGCAGCACCTTCTTCATCACCACTTCCATGAACTGCGGGTAGATCGACTCCTGCACCAGCGCCCGCGATGGGCAGGTGCACACTTCGCCCTGGTTGAAGAAAGCCAGCACCATGCCTTCGGCCGCTTTCTCGATGAAGCTCGGCTCGGCTTGCATGATGTCTTCGAAGTACACGTTCGGCGACTTGCCGCCCAGTTCCACGGTAGACGGGATGATGTTTTCGGCAGCGCATTTCATGATGTGCGAGCCAACCGGGGTAGAGCCGGTGAAGGCAATCTTGGCGATGCGCTTGCTGGTCGCCAGCGCTTCACCTGCTTCGCGGCCATAGCCCTGCACCACGTTGAGCACGCCTTTGGGCAGCAGGTCACCGATCACTTCCAGCAGCACGGTGATGCCCAGCGGGGTCTGTTCGGCCGGCTTGAGCACCACGCAGTTGCCAGCGGCCAGGGCCGGTGCAAGCTTCCAGGCGGCCATCAGGATCGGGAAGTTCCACGGGATGATCTGCCCGACCACGCCCAGCGGTTCGTGGATGTGGTAGGCCACGGTGCCTTCGTTGATTTCGGCGGCGCCACCTTCTTGTGCACGAATGCAGCCAGCGAAATAGCGGAAGTGATCGACTGCCAGCGGAATGTCGGCATTCAGGGTTTCGCGGATCGGTTTGCCGTTGTCCCAGGTTTCGGTAATGGCCAGCAGTTCGAGGTTCTGCTCGATGCGGTCGGCGATTTTCAACAGCACATTGGAACGGTCCTGCACCGAGGTACGGCCCCAGGCGTCGGCGGCAGCGTGGGCAGCGTCCAGTGCCTTGTCGATGTCTTCGGCAGTAGAGCGGGGGAATTCGGCAATCGGCTGGCCGTTCACCGGGGACGTGTTGGTGAAGTATTCACCCTTTACCGGAGGAACGAACTCACCACCGATGTAGTTACCGTAGCGGTTCTTGAAGGAAACCTTCGCGCCTTCGGTACCGGGATGTGCGTAACGCATGGTGTGTCTCCTGGCTATTGTGTTTGTTAGGGAGTAGGAAGCGTAGAGCAAAGGTTGGGCCAGCGTGGGCGGCACCCGTAAAATCAATGGCTTGGGCGGGTGTGGCGGGCACGTGGCAGCGAGCCTGTGCCGGTTGCGGTACGCCTGGGGGTGACATTTTGTGCCGTTCACGACACGTCACCCGTGGGTGCATTGCAATGCCTTCGCCGGTGGAGGATGCTGGTGGCACGCTCTATCTGCGGAGAACTACAACAATGCAGAGCAATCACTTCAGCCGCCATGCCCGGCAGGTCCACACTGTGGCCCATGGTGGTGCTGGCGAGGGCGTCAGCGACCCCTCCATTGCCCGCTCCTGGCTGCGTTGCCTGGAGGACTACCACCTCGACCCAACGGTGATCGAGGCGCCGGTGGTGCTCGAGCACGGGCGCTTGCTGGAAAGCCGCGAGCGCTTGCGCCAGGTGCTGCAGATCGCCGACCACGAAATGAACAGCCTGCACCAGCAACTCTCCGGGGCCGGCCATGCGGTGTTGCTGACCGATGCCCGCGGGGTGATCCTCAATTGCGTCAGCGCGGCCAGCGAGCGGCGCAGCTTCGAGCATGCCGGGCTGTGGCTGGGCGCCGACTGGAGCGAGGCGCGTGAAGGCACCAATGGCATCGGCACCTGCCTGGTCGAGCGCCAGGCGCTGACCATCCACCAGAACGAGCACTTCCGCGGCCGCCACACCGGGCTGACGTGCTCGGCCAGCCCGGTGTTCGACCCCCATGGCGAGTTGCTGGCGGTGCTCGACGTATCCTCGGCCCGCCCCGACGTTTCACGGCAAAGCCAGTTCCATACCATGGCCTTGGTCAACCTGTCGGCCAAGATGATCGAAAGCTGCTACTTCCTGCGCCATTTCGAGCAGCAGTGGCTGCTGCGTTTTCACCTGCAGGCGGAGTCGGTTGGCCTGTTCAGCGAGGGCCTGCTGGCCTTCGACGGTGATGGCCGGATCTGCGCGGCCAACCAGAGCGCCCTGAACCTGCTGGGCAGCGTACGCAGTGGTGTGCTGGGCCAGCCGTTGGAGCGGTTTTTTGCCTGCAGCCACGATGAGCTGTTCGGCCGCGCCACGCCCCGGGGCAGCACGGCCTGGCCGCTGCGCACCCTGGACGGCCGCCAGGTGTTCGCCAGCCTGCGCGGGCAGGCGCGCGCGCCTGTATGGTCGGTGCCCGTGGCCCAGCCGCGGCCTACGCGTGCTGCAGAGCCGCTGGTATGCCTGCTCGACCCGGCGTTGCAGAATGATTTCCGCCGCAGTGTGCGGGTGTTCGAGCGCGATGTGCCACTGCTGCTGCGCGGTGAGACCGGCTGCGGCAAAGAGGCCTTTGCCCAGGCCGTGCACCAGGCCAGTGAGCGCCGCAGCCAACCCTTCGTGGCCATCAACTGTGCCTCGATCCCTGAAAGCCTGATCGAGAGCGAGCTGTTCGGCTACCGCGGTGGCAGCTTCACCGGTGCCCGCAAGGAAGGCATGCGCGGCAAGCTGTTGCAAGCCGATGGTGGCACCTTGCTGTTGGACGAGATCGGTGACATGCCGCTGGCCCTGCAGACACGCCTGCTGCGCGTGCTGGAGGAGCGTCAGGTAGTGCCGATCGGCGGCGAGCCACAGGCAGTGGACGTGCGCATTGTCAGCGCTACCCACCGTGACCTGCTGCAGCGGGTCGAGCAGGGCATTTTCCGTGAAGACCTGTATTACCGCCTCAATGGCCTGGAAGTGGCATTGCCGGCCGTACGCGAGCGCAGTGACAAGGCGCAGTTGCTGGACTTCCTGCTGCGCCAGGAGGCGCAGGGCCAACTGATCGACATCGAACCGAGAGCGCGCCAGGCGCTGCTGGACTTTGCCTGGCCGGGCAACGTGCGGCAGATGCGCAACGTGCTGCGTACCCTGGTGGCGCTTTGCGAAGGTGCCCGCATCACTTTCCCGGATCTCCCTGCCATTGTGCGCAGCCACACCGGGCCTGTGGGAGCGGGCGCGCCCGCGAAGCCGTCTGCCCAGTCGACACAAGGCGAGGGCGTTGCCCCGGTTCGCGGGCTCGCCCGCTCCCACAGGTCCGACAATGGACCAGGTGAGGGTACCGAGGTGTTGCAGGACGCAGAACGGCAAGCGCTCATTGAAGTGTTGCAGGCAAAACACTGGCACCTCACCCGTGTCGCCGAACACTTGGGCATCAGCCGCAATACCTTGTATCGAAAACTGCGCAAACACGGCATCACCCGGGGCGACTGAGCGAAACAGCGGGTGCGATTTGTCGCGCCCTGGGCTACCCTGCCTCGATGTTTTGCGAGGTCGACCATGCATATTCACATTCTCGGTATTTGCGGCACTTTCATGGGCTCGCTGGCAGTGCTGGCCAAGGAGCTTGGCCATCGCGTGACCGGTTCGGACGCCAACGTCTACCCGCCGATGAGCACGCAGCTCGAAGCCCAGGGCATCGAGCTGACCCAAGGCTACGACCCGGCTCAACTGGAGCCGGCACCCGACCTGGTGGTGATCGGCAACGCCATGTCGCGCGGCAACCCGGCGGTTGAGTACGTGCTGAACAAAGGCCTGCCTTATGTTTCCGGCCCGCAGTGGCTGGCCGACCACGTGCTGCAAGGCCGTTGGGTGCTGGCCGTTGCCGGTACCCACGGCAAGACCACCACCACCAGCATGCTGGCCTGGGTGCTGGAGCACGCCGGCATGAGCCCGGGCTTCCTGATAGGCGGTGTACCGCAGAACTTCTCGGTGTCGGCCCGCCTGGGGGCTACGCCGTTCTTCGTGGTCGAAGCCGACGAGTACGACAGTGCCTTCTTCGACAAGCGTTCAAAGTTCGTGCACTACCACCCGCGCACTGCGATCCTCAACAACCTTGAGTTCGATCACGCAGACATTTTCCCGGACCTGGCCTCGATCGAGCGGCAGTTCCACCACTTGGTGCGCACCATCCCCAGCGAAGGCCTGGTCATCCACCCGACCACCGAACAAGCACTGGAGCGGGTCATCGGCATGGGCTGCTGGACCCCGGTACACACCACGGGTGAAGGTGGCCAGTGGCAGGCCCGCCTGCTCAGCGCCGATGGCTCGCGTTTCGAAGTGCTGTTCGAGGGCCAGGCGCAAGGTGTGGTGGACTGGGCGCTGACCGGTCAGCACAACGTCGCCAACGCCCTGGCTACCCTGGCAGCCGCTCGCCATGTAGGCGTGGTGCCGGCCATGGGCATCGAGGGCCTCTGCGCCTTCAAGAGCGTCAAGCGGCGCATGGAGAAGGTTGCCGAAGTGCAGGGCGTGACCATCTACGATGACTTCGCTCACCATCCAACTGCCATCGCTACCACCCTCGACGGCCTGCGCAAGCGCGTTGGCGAGGCGCCGGTGATCGCGGTAATCGAACCGCGCTCCAACTCGATGAAGTTGGGTGCACACCGCGATGGCCTGCCAGAAAGCGTCAACGACGCCGACCAGGTGATCTGGTACGCGCCGGCCAACCTGGGCTGGGACCTCGCTGCGACTGCTGCGCAGTGCAAGGTACCGAGTGTGGTTGCCGAAAGCCTCGAAGCGATCATCGAACGCATCAAGGGCCAGGCCCGCCCGGGCACCCACGTGGTGATCATGAGCAACGGCGGCTTCGGCGGCCTGCATGGCAAGCTGGCCGAGGCGCTGAAGTGAACGGGCCGGAACGCGTTACCCTGGCCATGACGGGCGCTTCAGGCGCCCAGTACGGCCTGCGCCTGCTCGATTGCCTGGTGCGCGAGGACCGCGAGGTGCATTTTCTGATCTCCAAGGCTGCGCAACTGGTAATGGCCACCGAGACCGATGTGCTGCTGCCGGCCAAGCCCCAGGCGATGCAGGCCTTTCTCACCGAATACACCGGTGCTGCCGATGGGCAGATCCGCGTGTATGGCAAGGAAGACTGGATGTCGCCAGTGGCCTCGGGCTCGGGCGCCCCGGCAGCGATGGTGGTGGTGCCGTGTTCCACCGGCACCTTGTCGGCGATTGCCACCGGGGCCTGCAACAACCTGATCGAGCGCGCAGCCGACGTGACCCTCAAGGAGCGCCGCCAGTTGATTCTGGTGCCCCGCGAAGCGCCATTCTCCACCATTCACCTGGAGAACATGCTCAAGTTGTCGCAGATGGGCGCGGTGATTCTGCCGGCGGCGCCGGGCTTCTATCACCAGCCGCAAACCATCGACGACCTGGTCGACTTCGTTGTGGCGCGTGTTCTCAACCTGCTGAACATCCCCCAGGACATGCTGCCGCGTTGGGGCGAGCACCACTTCGGGGTGGATGATTGAAACGGGCGCTGGCCTGCTTGCTGGCGCTGGGGTTGCTGAGTGGTTGTGCCACGGTGCGCACGCTGGATGCCAACAAGCCGGGGGCGCCGGTGGTGTATGCCGGTACGCGTCTGGATCTGTATGTGATCAACGGTGGTTGCTGCCCGCAGGATCGGTTTGGGGCTCAAGCCCCGAGCTATCCAGGGCTGGACCTGCCAGGGAGCATGCTGCTTGATACCCTGTTGCTGCCGTTGTCCTTGCTGACTGCTGCCGGTGTAGGCTTCCAGGCCACAGGGGGGCTGTGAGGGATTGCACGGTCCTGTGGTGTGGGAGCGGCCTTGCGTCGCGAATGGGCCGCAAAGCGGCCCCAGCCATGTTTGTGCTAAAGCTGAAATCCGGGGGCCGCTGCGCGGTCCTTTCGCGACGCAAGGCCGCTCCCACAGGTACCGTGCAATGCTTGCGGCTTACTTCTTGCCGAGCTTGCGCAGTTCATCCGACTCCACGATCCGCACCCCGTCTTCTTCCTCTAGGGCCAGGCGCCATAGCGCACGGGCCAGGGTGCAGGCCTCGATCCCCCGGTATTTGCCCGGTATCAGCCGGGACAACGGTGAAACCAACTGCTCTGCCAGCCGCGGTTTGATGCGCTCGCCCAGCAGCAACGACGGCCGCACGATGGTCAGTTGCGGCCAATCCTGCGCTTTGAGCGCCTCTTCCATCTCGCCCTTCACCCGATTGTAGAAAATCGATGACTTCGGGTCGGCGCCCAAGGCACTGACCACCAGCAAATGCCGTGCGCCCATTTCCCGGGCCCGTTTGCTGAACGCCACCACCATGTCCAGGTCCACCGCGCGGAACGCCGACTCGGAGCCGGCCTGTTTGAGGGTGGTGCCCAGGCAGCAATAGGCAACGTCGACCCTGCCGGCCAGCTGCGGCAGGAACACTGCCGGGTCACCCACCGGGTTTTCCAGGTGCGGATGTTCGGCCAACGGCCGGCGGGTCGGGGCCAGCACGCGGGTAATGGTGGGCTCGTTGAGCAGGCGGTCGAGCAGGTGTTCACCGGTGAGGCCGGTGGCACCGGCAAGCAGGACATGCTGAGGCGTCAAGTACATGATGTCTCTCCCTTGTTACACCCAAGTCTAGTGGTTGCCCGGGGTTTTTGCCTGTGCGCCCACCTTGGCCTGGGTCGTGTTGCGCAATGCTTCTTCGGCCTGTTGCCGGCGCAGTTGCTGCCAATGCTCAAGCACCGCCGGCGGCGCCCACAACTGAGGCTCAGAGGCGTCGAAACCTTCCCTTTGTTCCCTTTCGGCAACACTGCCGCGTGCCAGTTCAAACGCCTGTTTCAGGTCGTCGGTCTGGTTCAGGGCCTGGGCGAACAGGGCTTCGCCAAAGTAGGTGAAATCGGCTTCCTCCGAGCAACCGAAGGAGACACGGTCGGCGCGTGCGGCAGTCATGATCAGGGTACGCTCATCTTTCAGCGGGGCGATATACCCCCCTGAATAGCAGGCCGAGATGACAATGACCTTGTCGCGATCCTTCAACGGCGCAAGGGCCGTTGCCAGCTCGTCGGCGGACAAGTCGGCCAGTTGCAGGCGGGGTTGGTCGAGCACCAGCTGGTGGTCTGCGCTGCCGTGGCTGGTGAGGTAGATGAACACCAGGTCTTCCGGGCCGCTGCGCTCGGCCAGGGTGCGGGCGGCACGGGTGAGGTTCTCGCGGGTTGCCATGGGGCGGTTGGCCAGGTGGTCGCGGTGGTTGACCAGGGTCACCTGGCCGCGGGCGCCAAAGCGTACCTTGAGCATGTTGCTGACGTAGTCGGCTTCACGCAGGAACACACTCTGTTGGCCATCACCGCCCACCACCAGGCTGTACAGCTGAATCGGCGGGGCCGAGCGCGGCACTGCGGCCAGCGCCTGTTGCAGTAGCCGGCCCTGGTTCAGCAGGGCCAGGTCAAGCGGGTCGGGCAGCAGCGTGCCATGCTGGTCGCGCACGCGCACCCCGTTGGCCCACACGCCGCTTTCGACCTTGCCGTTGGGCAGGATCAGGCGCCCCTTGCCGTTGTAGGCATCGTTCAGAAAGCCGCCTACGTACTGGCTGCCGTCGGCCAGTTGCAAGCTGCCTTGGCCAGACAGCCGCCAGTCGGCGAACGTGCCTTTGTAATGGCTGCCGTCGCTGCCCAGCAATTCACCTTCGCCGATCAGCGAGCCGTCCTTGAATTGGCCGATCCAAACATCGCCATCGGCACTCTCGTAGCGGCCACGGCCTTCAATACGGTTGTCCTTGAACTCGCCGATGTACTGCTCGCCATCGACGCTGTCGTAGGTGCCGCTGCCTTGCAGTTGGCCATTGCTGAAATGGCCGCTGAACCGGTTACCGCTGGCGTCGCTGCGCACCCCGGCGCCGTTGGGCTTGCCCTTGGCGAACAGGCCCTGGTAACGGCTGCCGTCGGCCAGCACCAGCTCGCCGGCGCCGTCGTACAGGTCGTCCTTGAATTGGCCGCGGTAGGTTTGGTCGGCTTGCTTGAGGGTGCCTTCGCCATCGCGGCGGCCGTGCTTGAACGTGCCGGCATAGTGGCTGCCCGGTGTGGTCAGGTCGCCCAGCCCCTCGAACAGCCCCGCGGCGAACTGGCCGCGGTACACCTCGCCGTTCTGGCCATGCCATTCGCCCTGGCCATGCCACTGGCCGTCCTTGAAGGTGCCGGCATACCAGCTGCCGTTGGGATAGTCGATCCGCCCCTCACCCTGCAGCAGGCCATCGACCACCTGGCCCCGGTAGCGCCCACCGTCGGGCAGGCGGGCATCCGGCGGCAGCAACGATTCGCCATCGCCACAGGCGGCGAGCAGCAGGACCAGGGTAATGGGGAGCAGTGGACGCATGGCGAGAACCGGGCAATAGGTCTGCCGATTATGACGCAGAATGGGATCCTGAAACAGCGAGCGCCTGCGCTGACGCACATCCCTGAGGTGCCGCTTGTGGGCCTATACCTGTCTTAAAAGCTGGCGCAACCCCTGTGGGAGCGGGCGTGCCCGCGAACACCGGCGAAGCCGGTGCCATCTACCGAGTCGTCGGCTTCGCGGGCACGCCCGCTCCCACAGGTTGAGGTGCAATCAATGCCCGCCTGGTGACACGATGATCTTCACGTTTTCCTCCTTGTTGTTCACCAGTTCCTCAAACCCCAGCTCGACAATCTGCTCCAGCCCGATCCGCCCGGTCACCAGCGGGCGAATGTCCAGCCGCCCGTCTGCAATGAAGGCAATGACATCGGCAAATTCGCCGTTGTACGCCAATGCCCCCAGCACCTGCTTCTCGGTGGATACCAGTTCGAAGAAGTTGAATTCGCTGGGCTCTTCAAAAATGCCTACCAGCACGCACTTGCCGGCCTTGCGGATGGTGTCGATGGCCAGTTTGGCCGTGTGCTTGTTGCCGATGCACTCGAAGCTCACATCCGCCCCCAGGCCGCCGGTAAGCGCGCGAATCTCTGCCAGGGCATCGCACTGGCTCGGGTCGAGCACCACGCTGGCGCCGACTTCCCTGGCCTTGGCCTTGCGCGCAGATGACATTTCCAGCGCAATTACCTGCGCCGCACCGGCTGCCTTGGCGCACATGATGGTGCACAGGCCGATGGTGCCGGCGCCCACCACCACCACGGTCTGGCCCAGCAAGCTGCCGGCCTTCTTCACCGCATGCATGCCCACCGCCAGCGGCTCGATCAGCGCGCCAGCCTCTGCCGGAAAGCCCTGCGGCAAGCGGTACAGCAGGTTCGCCGGCACATTGACCCACTCGGCGAAGGCGCCGTTGTTCATCAGGCCGGTGAAGGCCAGGCGTTCACAGATGTTGTACAGGCCATGGGTACAGTAGTAGCAGGTGCCGCAATGCTGGCAGGCGTCTGCAGCCACCGGGTCACCGACGGCAAAGCCTTCGACGCCTTCGCCCAGTTTGGCGATCTGACCACAGAATTCGTGGCCGAGGATGCACTGGCCCTGGATGCCGGTCAGCGGGTGCGGCGCCTCGACCGGGATGAATACCGGCCCGGCGACGTATTCATGCAGGTCGGAGCCGCAAATGCCGCACCAGTCGACCTTGATCTGCACCCAGCCCGGCGCCGGGTCGGCTGGCAGGGGGACCTGTTCTACGCGAATGTCGTTGCGGCCATGCCATACGGCAGCGCGCATGTGGGTGTGGCTCAAGTCATTCATGGTTGTTCTCCAGGCTCACGGAATAGGTTCAGTGCTTGCGCAGGAATGCGAGCAATTGCTGGTTGACCTGGTCGGCCGCCTCCATCTGCACCATATGGCCGGCCTCGGGCAGCACCAGTACTTCGGCCTCCAACCCTTCGGCATGGCTGGCCGGGATGATCGCGTCCTTGCCGCCCCACACCACCAGCGCCGGGTGCTGCCCCAGCACGCCACGCAGGTCGTGGCGTTGGCGGTCGCCTTCGGCCAGTGCCGCAGCCAATTGCTGCAGGGCCTGGTCAACGCCTTCCAGGCGCTTGAACCTGAGCATGTCTTCCAGCATCTGCCGGGTGACCAGCGCCGGGTCGGCGAACAGCTGCACCATCTGTGGCTTCAGGGCATTGCGGTTGGCTGCGCTGACGAAGCCATGCAGGTATTGCCCGTTGATCGCTTCGCCCAGGCCGGCACTGGCCACCAGGCTCAGGCTGGCCACCCGCTGCGGTGCCAGGCGCGCCAGGTTCAGGCTGACTGCACCGCCCATCGAATGCCCCGCCAGGTGCGCCTTGGCAATGCCCAGGTGGTCAAGCAGGGCCAGCACGCTCTCGCTCAGTTCATCCAGATCGCCGCGCTGCAGGGCCTTGGCCGACTCGCCATGCCCCGGCAGATCCACGGCGATCACCCGCCGCTCGGCCGCCAGCGCCGGGTGGTTGAACAGCCAGTTGTTAAGGTCGCCGCCAAAGCCGTGCACCAGCACCAACGGCGTGCCGCCTTCACCCAGCTCGAACCAGCGCAGCAGGCGGCCACCCACTTCAGCCTTTTGCGGGGCCGGGCCCTGGGCCTGGTCGGCGCCGCCTTCGGCGACGAACTCGGCCTGGAAGCGCTGCACCACGGCATCGATCTCGGCCTCTTCGGCTTCGCCTTCCACGACCACGGCCAGCAGCGCGCCCACCGGCAGGGTTTCATCCGGCTTGGCCACCTGGCGGCGCAGCACGCCGCTGAACGGGGCCTCGACACTGCTGCTGATCTTGTCGGTCTCGACGTCCAGCACCTCGTCGCCTTTGGTGATCGGGTCGCCTTCCTGCTTGAGCCAGGTGTCTACCCGGCCCTCGGTCATCGACAGCCCCCACTTGGGCATGGTCAGGGTATGGATCTGGCTCATGCGGCACTCCTTGCGGCTTCGATCACTTTGCGCACGGCGGCCTCGATCTTCGCCGCGTTGGGGATGTACAGGTCTTCCAGGGCGTCGGAGAACGGTACCGGGGTGTGCGGTGCGGTGACCATCTCGATCGGGCCCTTGAGCGCAGCGAAAGCCTTCTGCGCCACCAGGGCACTGATATCGGTGGCCATCGAGCAGCGCGGGTTGGCTTCGTCGATGACTACCAGGCGGCCGGTTTTTTCCACGCTCTCCAGAATGCTGGCTTCGTCCAGCGGGCTGGTGGTGCGCAGGTCCAGTACTTCGCAGTCGATGCCCTGGCGGGCCAGGTTATTGGCGGCCTCCAGGGCTACATGCACCATGCGCCCGTAGGTGACCAGGGTCACGTCGTCGCCATCGCGCAGGAAGTTGGCTTCGCCGAAGGGGACCGTGTACACCTCTTCCGGCACCTCGCCCTGCATGCTGTAGAGCAGCTTGTGCTCGCAGAAGATCACCGGGTCGTTGTCGCGGATCGCCTGAATCAATAGCCCCTTGGCGTCGTAGGGCGAGGATGGGCACACCACCTTCAGGCCTGGAATGTGCGTCCACAGCGAGGTGAGCATTTGCGAATGCTGGGCCGCTGCGCGCAGGCCTGCGCCGTACATGGTGCGCATCACCAGCGGGGTGACTGCCTTGCCGCCGAACATGTAGCGAAACTTGGCGGCCTGGTTGAGTATCTGGTCCAGGCAGCAGCCGGCGAAGTCCACGAACATCAGCTCGCACACCGGGCGCAGGCCCTGGGTGGCGGCACCGACCGCTGCGCCGACGTAGCCGATTTCCGACAGGGGAGCGTCCAGTACCCGGCCCGGGAACTGGTGGTACAGGCCCTTGGTCACGCCCAGCACGCCACCCCAGGCGTCTTCCTCACCGGGCGCCCCGGCACCGCCGGCAACGTCCTCGCCAATGATGAACACACTGTCGTCGCGGCGCATTTCCTGGGCCAGTGCTTCGTTGATGGCCTGCTGGTAGCTGATCTTTCTTGCCATGGTGGTTCTCCTCTTGTTCTTGTAATGCGCGGCTCAGGGGTAGGCGACGTAGACATCGCTGAGCAGGTCGGCGGGCAGTGGCTTGGGGTCGGACTTGGCGCGGCGCACAGCGTCTTCGATCAGGTCCTCGACGCGTGCGTCGATAGCGTCCAGCTGCTGGGCCGTGAGCAGGCCGGCGCGGGTGGTCTTGTTGCGGAACTGCATCAGGCAGTCGCGCGTTTCGCGCAGGTTCTTGACTTCATCCGCCGCGCGGTAGGTTTGCGCGTCGCCCTCGAAATGGCCGTAGTAGCGGCTGAGCTTGACCTCGACCAGCGATGGCCCTTGCCCGGAGCGGGCGCGTTCGATGGCCGCACCGGCGGCCTCGTACACGGCAAAGAAATCGAAGCCGTCGATGGTCACCCCGGGCATGCCGAAGCCGGCCGCGCGGTCGGCGATGTGGTCGCAGGCCACCGACCAGTTGGAGGCGGTGGCTTCGGCGTAGCCGTTGTTCTCGGCGACGAAGATGCACGGCAGGTTCATGATCGACGCCATGTTCATGGCTTCGAATACCGCGCCTTCGTTGGAGGCCCCGTCGCCGAAGAAGGCCACCGCCACGTCGTCGCGCCCCTTGAGCTTGGCCGCCAGTGCCGCGCCGGCCACCAGTGGGGCGCCGGCGCCGACGATACCGTTGGCCCCGAGCATGCCTTTCTCCAGGTCGGCAATGTGCATCGAGCCACCCTTGCCACCGCATACACCGGTCTTCTTGCCGTAGATTTCGGCCATCATGCCGTACACGTCCACGCCCTTGGCGATGCAATGGCCATGGCCGCGATGGGTCGAGGCGATGCAGTCGCTGTCGCGCAGGTGGGCCATGACCCCGGCAGCCGAGGCCTCTTCGCCGGCGTAGAGGTGCACGAAACCGGGAATTTCGCCAGTGGCGAATTCCACGTGCAGGCGTTCTTCAAAGGCGCGGATGGTGCGCATCACTTCATAGGCATGCAGCAGTTGTTCGGTACTGAGTTGATTGGACATGTTGTTGTTCTCCGGGGTTGTCTCAACACGGGTTTGCAGGGTGCAGCCGATGGCCGCGAGGTACGGCCAGCAGGTGGTGACGGGCGGCATGCGCCAGCACGGCCTCGACGTCCACACTGAGCGGGCCGCGGTGGTCGAGGGTGATGGTGGGGGTGTCGTGTTCGGCGAATTCGATTTCGCGCTCGCCGTCCAGGGCCAGGGTGCCGCTGGCCAGGCTCAGGCGGTGGGCAACATCGGGCAGCAGCGTGCCGCTGGCGGTGATGCCACAGGCTTGCAGCAGGCCGGGGGCCAGCGGCGCGAGCAGTGCCTGTTCAGCGCCAGGTGCCAGGCGAACCCAGGCGCCGTGCGGGGCCTGGCGCGACACCGGGCACCACAGGCCACACAGCGCCGACAGGCCGATGGCATGCGGTTCGGCGAAGCAGGCGAAAACTTCGGCAAGGTCTTCGCTGCGGCTGAGTGCGCGGGCGCCGATGAAACGCTGCGGTGACACTGCCACTTCCACCAGGGCCCATTCGGCCAGTTGCTGCTGCGGCACTGTCACCAACAGGCGCTTGTTGCGGCGCAGGCCAATGCTGGGCGGTACCCGGCCGGTGGCCAGCAGGCCGCCGGCAAGGCCGGCGCTGGTGGCCTCGCGCAGTTCGGGGAAGGCATTGTTGGTGCCAGTGGAGAGGGTCAGCAGTGGCACATCTTGCGCCTCGGCGGCGACGGCCTTGTGGGTGCCATCGCCCCCCAGCACGGCGATCAGCGCCACACCGCGCTCGACCATGCGTCGGGTGGCCAGGCGGGTGTCGGCTACGGTCTGCGACAACGGCAGGTCGAGTATTTCGATGGCTGGCCAGTGCTGGTCGAGCGCAGCCGTGCCCTGGCTGGCCTTGAGCACGGCGGCGGCGATGCCGGTCATGTCGCTGGGCAGCAGCACCTGGCCGATGCCGGTGGCGCCGAAGGCGGCCAGCAGGCGCTGAATTGCCGAAGCCTTGTCGGTGCTCGAATAGAGCCCGGCGCTGGCCGTCAGGCGGCGCAGGTCACGGCCGGAGGCAGGGTTGGCAATGATCCCGACAAGCGGGGCGGGTAGCGGCATGGCGCACCTCGTATTCTTGTTTGCCAAGACAGGAGCAAGGGCGGTGCCAGCTTTGCCGAAGGGCGCCGAAGGGGCCGTTGCAGAGCGCTTTGGCCTGCCTTGGTGGCGGCTGCAGGGCGGGCACGGCGAGACGCGCGGTGCCAGTGCGCAGCTGCGTTGAGCGAGACGCTGAGACGCTGCGTCTCAAGCCAGCCGGTAACCACACAGTGCTTGTCGGGGCGGGCGCGCAAGCGCTTAATGGCCGAACAACGATAAAAACAGCAACGAGAACCGGAGGGCCCGAATGCTTGCCGCGAACTCCCGAGCCCATGTCGATTGCGTCAGCAGGGTGCTGAAGAATGCCGACCGCCTGCCACAGGCGCCGGTACCGCCGCTGATCCTCGATTCATGGCGCCGTTCCATGGAGCTGTACCGCCTGGACCCCGCCTCCCAGCAGGGCCCGCGAATCCTTTCCCAAAGCCTGCTCAATGAGTGCCGTGAACGCGCGCAGCTGTTTCTGCGCATCGCCAGCGACGCCGTGGCCCGCCTGCACGAGCGCGTGCGGGGCGCCGACTATTGCGTGCTGCTGACCGACGCCCAAGGGCGCACCATCGACTACCGGGTCGAATCGGCCATTCGCAACGACTGTCGCAAAGCCGGCCTGTACCTGGGCACTTGCTGGTCGGAGGGCGAGGAGGGCACCTGTGGCGTGGCGGCGGTGCTCACCAGCAAGGCCCCGGTCACGGTGCACAAGCGCGACCACTTCCGGGCGGCATTCATCGGCCTGACCTGCACGGCGGCCCCGGTGTTCGACCCGATGGGCGAGTTGCTGGGGGTGGTGGATGTGTCTGCCTTGCAGTCACCGGACGACCGCCGCAGCCAGCACCTGATCCGTCAGCTGGTCGAGCAAACCGCTCGCGACATCGAAAACGCCTTTTTCATGCACACTGCTCAGGGCCACTGGGTGATGCGCGCCCATGGCACGCCGGGCTATGTGGAAAGCCAGCCTGATTACCTGCTGGCCTGGGATGCCGATGGTCGCCTGCAGGCCATCAACAGCCTGGCCCGGCAGCGCCTGGTCCAACGCCTGGGCCGTTTGCCGGTGCACATTGGCGAGCTGTTCGACATGGACCAGCTACGCCGGGTCAGCGCGTCGTCGGCCCAGCGCCTGCCTGGCCTGGGTGGTTTGTACGGCCGGGTCAGCGCCCCTCGGCAACGCCAGCGGGCGCAACCGCTGCAGCAGGCCCAGGACAGCCGCATCGAACAGCACCTGCGCTTGGCTACCCGCGTCAAGGACTGCAACCTGGCCGTGCTGGTGCTGGGTGAAACCGGGGCTGGCAAGGAGGTGTTCGCCCGTCAGCTGCACCAGCAGAGCCAGCGCCGTGACGGCCCCTTCGTGACCCTGAACTGTGCAGCCATCCCCGAGAGCCTGATCGAGAGCGAGTTGTTCGGTTATGTGGCGGGGGCTTTCACCGGTGCTTCCAGCAAAGGCATGCAAGGGCTGTTGCAGCAGGCCCACGGCGGTACGTTGTTCCTCGACGAGATCGGTGATATGCCGCTGAACCTGCAAACCCGGTTGCTACGGGTGCTGGCCGAGGGCGAAGTGGCGCCGCTGGGCGCGGCGCGGCGGGAGCGGGTGGATATCCAGGTGATCTGTGCCACCCACCGTGATCTGGCGGCAATGGTAGAAGACGGGCGTTTCCGCGAAGACTTGTACTTCCGCCTGGCCAATGCCCGCTTCGAGTTGCCGCCGCTGCGTGAGCGGGAGGACCGGTTGGGGCTGATTCACCAATTGCTGGCCGAAGAGGCCGCGGCCTGTGGCGTCGAAGTTGTACTGGCGGACGATGCCTTGCAGGCGCTGCTGGTTTATCGCTGGCCGGGCAATTTGCGCCAGCTGCGGCAGGTGTTGCGCTATGCCTGTGCGGTCAGTGAGGCCGGGCAGGTGCGTGTGCAGGACTTGCCGCAGGAGGTGCGGGGTGGGGCGGTAGGCTCGGTCGCAAGCGGGGTGTCGTGCCCGGCGCGGCAACTGTTGCTGGATGCGCTGATCCGCCATCGCTGGAAGCCGGCCGATGCGGCGCGGGCGTTGGGCATTTCGCGGGCTACCCTGTATCGGCGGGTGCATGAGCACCGTATCGAGATGCCGCGGATGAAGGGGTAACCTGCGGTCCCTGTAGGAGCGGCCTTGTGTCGCGATGGGGCGCGCAGCGGCCCCACGATCTCAGCTTCGCCGCAGATATTGCCGGGGCCGCTTCGCGGCCCTTTCGCGACGCAAGGCCGCTCCTACAGGGGGTGTGTGAGCCTTGGCTAAGCAATAAAAAACCCCGGCACAAGTCCGGGGTTCTGGTCCATCACACTACACGATCACTCCTGGTTGGCCAGTTTGTGCTCGAGGTAGTGAATGTTGACGCCGCCTTTGCAGAAACCTTCATCACGCACCAGGTCGCGGTGCAGCGGGATGTTGGTCTTGATGCCGTCGACGACGATCTCGTCCAGGGCATTGCGCATGCGCGCCATGGCTTCATCGCGGTCTTTGCCGTAGGTGATCAGCTTGCCGATCAGCGAGTCGTAGTTCGGGGGTACCGAATAACCGCTGTACAGGTGCGAATCCACGCGCACGCCGTTGCCACCCGGGGCGTGGAAGTGCTTGACCTTGCCTGGGCTCGGGATGAACTTCTTCGGGTCCTCGGCGTTGATCCGGCACTCCAGCGAGTGGCCACGGATGACAACGTCTTCCTGGCGGAACGACAGCTTGTTGCCAGCGGCGATGCTCAGCATCTCCTTGACGATGTCGATACCGGTGACCATCTCCGACACAGGGTGTTCAACCTGCACCCGGGTGTTCATCTCGATGAAGTAGAAGCGGCCGTTTTCGTACAGGAACTCGAACGTACCGGCACCGCGGTAGCCGATCTCGATGCACGCATCGACGCAGCGCTTGAACACTTCCTGGCGGGCCTTTTCATCGATACCCGGGGCTGGTGCCTCTTCCAGGACCTTCTGGTGGCGACGCTGCAGCGAGCAGTCACGGTCACCCAGGTGAATGGCGTTGCCCTGGCCGTCGGACAGCACCTGAACTTCCACGTGGCGTGGGTTGGTCAGGAACTTTTCCAGGTAGACCATCGGGTTGCCGAAGGCAGCACCGGCTTCGGTGCGGGTGAGCTTGGCCGAGGCGATCAGGTCCTCTTCCTTGTGCACCACGCGCATACCGCGCCCGCCACCGCCACCGGCGGCCTTGATGATCACCGGGTAGCCGACGTCACGGGCGATTGCCAAGGCGACTTCTTCGTCTTCCGGCAGCGGGCCATCGGAGCCCGGTACGGTCGGTACGCCCGACTTGATCATCGCGTCCTTGGCCGAAACCTTGTCGCCCATCAGGCGAATGGTGTCGGCTTTCGGGCCGATGAAGGCGAAACCGGATTTTTCCACCTGCTCGGCGAAATCGGCGTTTTCCGCCAGGAAGCCGTAACCCGGGTGAATCGCGGTGGCGCCAGTCACTTCGGCGGCAGCGATGATCGCCGGGATATGCAGGTAGGAATCCTTCGACGATGCAGGGCCGATGCAGACCGACTCGTCTGCCAGGCCCAGGTGCATCAGTTCACGGTCGGCAGTGGAGTGCACGGCGACGGTCTTGATGCCCAGCTCTTTGCAGGCACGCAGGATCCGCAGGGCAATTTCCCCGCGGTTGGCGATCAGGACTTTTTCGAGCTTCCCAGACATCGTTGGCTCTCCGCGATTCAAACGATGGTGAACAGCGGCTGGTCGAACTCAACCGGCTGGCCGTCTTCTACCAGGATGGCGTCGATGACACCGCCAACATCGGCTTCGATGTGGTTCATCATCTTCATGGCTTCGACGATGCACAGGGTGTCGCCCTTCTTCACGCTCTGGCCAACTTCAGCGAAGTTCGGCGAGGTCGGCGAAGGTTTGCGGTAGAAGGTACCTACCATTGGCGAACGGATCACGGTGCCTTTCAGCGCCGGGGCAGCAGCAGCGGCTTCGGCGGCTGGCGCAGCAGCGGCGACCGGGGCAGCAGCGGCCGGGGCGGCAGCCATCGGGGCCGGTGCGTAGAACTGCTGGGCAGCTGGGGTCTTGCTGTGACGGCTGATACGAACCGACTCTTCGCCTTCCTTGATCTCCAGCTCGTCGATGCCAGACTCTTCCAGCAGCTCGATCAGTTTCTTGACTTTACGGATATCCATTAATCATCAACTCCCAAAGGTTCGGTCAGGGGGCGAAATACAAAAACGTATCTAGAACGTTTCTCTGGAACCCCGGCCCATCGGGGCCGGGGTTTTCATCATTTGGGCTGTGCGTTGGCAGCCAGTTGTTCCAGTGCAGACTCCAGGGCCAGGCGATAACCGCTGGCGCCCAGGCCGCAGATCACCCCTACGGCCACATCGGAAAAGTAGGAGTGGTGACGGAACGGTTCGCGTTTGTGCACGTTGGACAGGTGCACTTCGATGAATGGGATGCTCACCGCAAGCAATGCGTCACGTAATGCGACGCTCGTGTGGGTGAAAGCAGCCGGATTGATCAGGATGAAGTCCACACCCTCGTTGCGTGCCGCGTGAATGCGGTCGATCAATTCGTATTCGGCATTGCTCTGCAGGTACTGCAGATGGTGGCCTGCGGCGCGGGCACGTTGCTCCAGGTCCTGGTTGATCTGGGCCAGGGTCACGGCGCCGTAGTGGCCAGGCTCGCGAGTACCGAGCAGGTTGAGGTTGGGGCCGTGAAGCACCAGTAGCGTTGCCATCTGTGGATTCCTTGGATTTGTAGGGCAATTCGACACAGCGCGGCGAGTGTGCCGTAAAGCGACGGCAAGTGTCCAGTTCCCGGCAATAGCCAGCACGATGTCCGAGATTCGCGCGAAGTATGTGACCAAATATTTAAATCTGGTCACCTAATCGAGGATTTTTCCCGGCCCGCGGGAAGTTATAGACCGAGTTTGCCGCGCACGCGCGTGAGAATCTGCGCGAATTCCCCGGCATTTATCTCGCCAATCACCCGATCGGCGGTAATTTCGCTGCCGTTCGCGGCAAAGAACAACAGCGCAGGCGGGCCGAACAGTTGGTACCGGTCAAGTAGCGAGCGTTGCTCGGCGTTGCTTGCGGTGATGTCGAACCGCAGCAGCTTGAACGCCGCCAGTTGCGGCTGCACCTGGGCGGCGTTGAGCACCTCGTGTTCGATGACCTTGCAACTGATGCACCAGTCGGCGTACCAGTCCAGCAACACCGGTTGGCCGGCTGCCTTGGCCTGTGCCATCGCGGCATCCAAGGCTTGCGGGGTGGTGATGGTTTGCCAGGCCTGCGCTGTGGCCGCGGTAGTGCCAGCGCTGGCCGCCTGGCTGGGCACGGGCAGTGGCCGCAGCGGGTCGCCCTGGCCACTGAGGGCGCCATACCAGCAAGCCAGCGCGTATACCAGCAAGGCCAGGCCGAGCAGTTGCGCCAGGCGCTGGCGCGCAGTCTTGACCACGAACTCCAAGGCGCCGAGGAACAGTGCCACGCCTGCGGCAAGCAGGCCGACCAGCAACAGGGTTACCGGGCCTGGCAGCACCCGGCTGAGCAGGCCGATGGCCAGCCCCAGCAGCAGTACGCCGATGGCGTTTTTCACGGTGTTCAGCCAAGGGCCGCTTTTCGGCAGCCAAGCTGCGCCACCGGTGGCCACCAGCAACAGTGGCGCGCCCATGCCCAGGCCCAGGGCGAACAGTTTGAGCGCCCCGCCCAAGGCATCGCCGCTGGCGCTGATGTACAGCAGCGCGCCTGCCAGGGGCGCCGACACACAGGGCGAAACCAGCAGGCTGGAGAGCACGCCGAGTACTGCAGCGCCCAGTAGCGAACCGCCCTTGGTGTGGTTGGCGACGTTGTTCAGGCGGTTATTCAGGGCTTGCGGCAGCTTCAGTTCGAACAGGCCGAACATGGCCAGGGCGAACACCACGAAAAACAGCGCGAAGGGCACCAGTACCCAAGCCGATTGCAGGCGTGCCTGCAGGTTCAGGCCGGCGCCGAACAAGCCCATCAGCGCGCCGAGTGCGGCGAAGCTGGCGGCCATTGGCAGTACGTACGCCAGCGACAGCGCCAGCCCGCGTGGCCCACCGACCTGCCCGCGCAATACCACGCCGGAGAGAATCGGCAGCATCGGCAGCACACAGGGGGTGAAGGTCAGGCCGACCCCGGCGAGGAAGAACAGCAGCAGTGATTTCCAGCTCCAGGCCTGCTCGATTGCGCCAGGGGTGTTTGTGCCGGCTTCGCCATCGATGCCCAGCCGGGCGGTTTCCGGCGGGTAGCACAGGCCTTTGTCGGCACAGCCCTGATAGCCCACCAGCAGGGTAAAGGCACGCGGATCGTTGCGTGGCAGTTCGATGTCGAGCACGCCGTGGTACACCTCCACGTCGCCGAAGAACTCATCGTGCTTGGCCTCGCCCTTGGGGATGTTCGGCGTGCCCAAGGCGATGTCGGCGGGTTCGGTGTGGAACTGGAAGCGGTGGCGGTAGAGGTAGTAGCCGTCGGTGGCGATGAAGCGCAGCTTGATGGTGTGCGCATCGGCCTGGATCAGGTCGAGCTTGAACGCCTCGTGCACTGGCAGGAAGTCGGCATTGTTGGCCAGCGAAGCGGCGCCGAGGGTGGCGCTGGGGCGGTTGTCGAGCAGGCCGGTGGCGAAGACAGGGCTGGCCAGCAGCAGGAACAGCAGGAAAAACAGGCGGCGCATGGCGAACTCGCGAGGTGGAACGTGCCCGCATGATAACGGAGTTGGCGCAGGTTGAAAGGGACGGCGACACCTGGCGCCACTTGTGTATTGCCTGTGCCGGCCTCTTCGCGGCTGAAGCCGCTCCTACAGGGACCGCACTGTTTTCAAAGCCTGTAGGAGCGGCTTTAGCCGCGAAGAGGCCAGCACAGGCAACCTCAGACCCTGAAGGCCCGCACCGCCTTGCTCAGCTCCCCGCCCAGGCTCAGCAATTGCTCACCCTGCTCACGCCCTTCACCAATGCGCTGCAGGTTGTCTTCACCCAACGCGTGAATCCGCTCGCTATGATCACGAATTTCGCTCACCGCGCCAGTCTGTTGCGCGGTGACGTCGGCAATGCGTACCGCCGTATCGGCGATCGTGCGGATCGCGCTGACGATCTCATCCAGCGCGCCATCGGCGGCCTGGGCCTGGTTGGCGGTGGTTTCGGCGTGTTCGAGCTGGGTGCGCATGCCGGCCACCGACTCCCGCGCCGCCTGCTGCAAGCGGTCGATCAGTGCCTGGATTTCGCCAGTAGCCCCGGTGGTGCGCTGCGCCAGCGAACGCACCTCGTCAGCCACTACGGCAAAGCCGCGGCCCATCTCGCCAGCCCGGGCCGCTTCGATGGCGGCGTTCAGCGCCAGCAGGTTGGTCTGTTCCGCAATCGAGCGTATTACCGTCAGCACCCCGCCGATGGTGGCCGACTCTTCGGCCAGTTGCTCGATCATGCGCGCATTGCCCTGTACCTCATCGACCAGTTCCCGCAAGCCCGACAGGCTCTGGCCAATCACCGCCTGGCCCTGTTCCACGGCACGCCCGGCATCGCGGCTGGCGTGGGCGGCAGCGCTGGCGTCGCCGGCCACTTGCTGAATGGTGGCTTCCAGCTCGCCCAAGGCGTCGCGGATCTGCCCGGTATCGCCGGCCTGGCGGTGGGCGCCATCGTGCAGCGCGGCGCTCATGCCGGCCAGGGCATGGCTGCTGCCGGCGACTTGTTCGGCGTTGTGGCGAATGGTGCCCACCAGTTCGACCAGGTACTGGCGCAGGCGGTTGAGCGATGCCTGAATGTCATGCAGTTCGCGGTTGGTCTTGCCCAGGGCGATCACCTGGGCGAAGTCGCCCTCGGCCCAGCACGATAGCGCCGGGGCCAGGCCGGTCAGGGTGCGCGCCAGGCGCCGTTGCAGGGTATCGATCAACAGGGCGATGAACAGGATCAGGGCGATCATCAAACCCTGGATGATGCGCACCTCGCCGGCAATTTGGCCATGTTGGGCGCGCACTTGCGGTTCCAGCGCGGCGATGGCCTGCTGTACGGCTTCCAGGCGCTGGCCGGTGCTGGCAGCCAGGGCGGCACGGCGCTCGATCTGTTCGCGCGTGCGCTGCAATTCGGCCGGGTAGCGGCCCAGCAGGTTTTGCAGCTCACGCTTCAGGCCCACGGCGATGTCTTCCTGCCGGGCGCTGGCCTGGGTTTGCAGGCCCATCATGGCGGCGAAGTCGTCGGCACCAGAGGCTGCAGTGCGGGTGACACCGAGCAAGGGCAGGGCATCGATGGCCTGTGCCTGGCTGCGGATCAGTTGCAACTCACGCTCCACTTCGTCAGCCAGCTCCGGGCGGCCGCTGCTGACCAGCTTGTCGCGGGCCAGTGCCAGCCGGCCCAGGTGCACGCTGGCGTCGAGCAGCGGGAGCAAATAGCGGTCGGCCTCGGCAGTGCCGCTGTCGCGGGCGTAGCCGGCCAGTTGCTCGAAATTGGCCCCCAATTCCCGTTCGGCCTGCAACAGCAGCGCTTGCGGGTCGCCAGCCAGCTTGCCGGCCGCCAGCAGTTCGTTGCCGGTGAAGGCCTGCAGGCTGGCCAGGCTGGGGCGCAGGTTGGCCGCCAGTTCGGCGGGCCAGTCGGCCAGGGCGCCCTGCAGTTGCTGGATGGCCTGCGTGGCGGCGGCATGGCGCAGGGCATCCCCGCTGCCCAGGTAGGCGTGGATATTGCCCGCCACCTGCTGCTGAAACTGCTGGGACAGGCCCAGGTAGCGCTCCATCAGCTGATAGGGCCGTTCCAGCGCCCGTTGCGACCACCACAGGGTAGCGGCCAGGGTGAAACACACAGTCACCAGCAACAGCGTATTGAAATTGGTCAGCCACTTCAGGCGCATAGCCGCGAACTTCCTGCGGAGGGGAGTGGGGGTAGGCGGCTGAAGTTATGGCGATTGTGTGACCGGATGATGACGCCGAGGGCTTGGCGTCAGAAAAAAGTGGCAGAGTGCCTCTATCTGATGGCGCTATTGATTCTTCGCGGGCAGGGCGGTTTCAGCGCTCTACCCTTACTACACAGTTACGCCCGGCATGCTTGGCGCGGTACAGCGCTTCATCCGCCGCACTGGCCATGGTCAACGCGTCCAGCCCCTCATCCATCTGCACCACCCCGGCACTGAAGGTGCACTGCAAATCCTGCGGCTGCGCCGGGTAGATGATCTCGGCAAAGCGCCGACGAATCTCGTCTAGCACTTTGTAGGCCGCCTCCAGCGCGGTATTGGGCATGACGATGGCGAATTCCTCGCCGCCGTAACGGCCAATGAAGTCGGTCTTGCGCAGGCGCTGCTTGAGGAACAGCGCCAGGCTCTTGATTACCCGGTCCCCCATGGGGTGGCCGTGGCGGTCGTTGATCTTCTTGAAGTGGTCGATGTCGAGCATGGCGAAACTCAACGGCTGCTGCTCACGGCGGGCGCGGAAGCTGCAGTCCTCAAGCAATTGCAGGATATGGGTGTGGTTGTACAGCCCGGTCAGGCTGTCACGCACCATGCGTGCCTTCAGGTGCCGCGCGCGGGCCGCACGGTTGCGCACGGTGGTGATCAGGTGGCGCGAGCGAAACGGCTTGGTCAGGAAGTCATCGCCGCCTTCGCTCATGGCATCCAGTTGCTTGTCCAGGTCGTCTTCGGCGGACAGGTAGATGATCGGCACGCTCACATAGCGGTCACTGTGGCGGATCACCTTGGCCAGTTCCGGGCCGGTGCAAGCCGGCATGTACAGGTCGAGAATGATCAGGTCGGGCTGAAAGTCGGCCAGCTCGGCCATGGTGCGGATCGGGTCGGTCAGGCTGCGGGTCAGCATGCCGGCGCTGGCCAGCACCCGTTCGGTGTGCAGCGCCTGGGTGCGTGAGTCGTCGATGATCAGCACTCGCAATGGGTCGTGCGGCCCGGCGTTGGTCAGCAATTCGACCTTTTCCAGCAGGCTGGATGCTTCCAGGCTGCCGGTCAGAAAGTCCTGCCCACCGGCGCGCACGGCAGCCAGGCGCGTCGGTGTGTCAGCTTCGTGGTGGCTGAAGAACAGCAGCGGAATGTTCTGCGCCAGGCCATGTTGTACCTGTGCGGCCAGCAGCAGGCCCTGGCCGCTGCCGGTGAAGTCGACATCCATGATGATGGCCGCAGGCGGGTATTCGCCGACCGAAGCCAGAAACGCGGCAGCGTTGGGCAGCGCCTGCACCAGCAGCCCGAAGAATTCCAGTTGCTGGGCCAGGCGCTGGGCCCGCTCGTGGTCCTGCAACAGGATGTATACCGGCTTGCGCAGGGGCACCAGTACCTCGTCAAGGGAGTCGTCCTTGCGCAGGCCGCTACGCGACAGTTGCGGGTCGGGGCACAGCGGGCTTGGCTCGACGGCTTGGCTCATGACCTGGCTACTTGTAGGTTGGGATATGCAGGGGCAATGATGGCTCTATGCTAGCAGTTCTTTTCCCTCGCATGAGTGCCCTGCATCAACATTGCGTTCTGAACGAATATTCAGTTACCGACCGATTGGTCGCTTATGCGTAAGGCGGTGTCTGCTTTATAGTGCTGCCACGCGGGCTTGCCGTGGCACCCTGGCGCAGGCCTGTGGTCAAAGCCCCTGAACCGTCGTGACTGATTAAGGACAAAGCCATGCTGGATTGGAAAAACCGCGAGGCCAAAGCCGAGCCCCGTGAGCGTGTCGACGGCCGCGGCGCTGCCGCCCGTAGCTACCTTGGCGGCCTTTGGAGCCGAGCCCTGGGAACCCTGATCGGGTTGTATCTGCTGGTGTGCATCGGCCTGGGCTGGTACTGGAGCCAGGAACCTGCGCTGTTCCCGGTGCAGCAGAATGCCCAGGCTGCAGCCGAGCACAATGGCCAGCAGATGGTGATTGGCTACACCACCGTGGAAACCCTCAAGACCGTAGCCGGTACCCTGCTGAACAAGCCGGGCGGTTACATTTCCAACGACCGCTTCCCGCCAGGGCTGTGGATGGACAACATGCCGAGCTGGGAGTACGGCGTGCTGGTGCAGGTGCGCGACCTGTCCCGCGCCTTGCGCAAGGACTTCGCCCGTTCGCAGTCGCAATCTACCGAAGACGCCGACCTGGCCAAGGCCGAGCCGCGCTTCAACTTCGACAACAAGAGCTGGATCCTGCCCTCGAGCGAGTCGGAGTTTGAAGAGGGCATCAAGTCGCTGTCGCGCTACCAGACCCGTCTGGCTGCTGGCGACAAGGGCGCGATCTTCTATACCCGTGCCGACAACCTGAACAACTGGCTGGGTGACGTCGCCACCCGCCTGGGTTCGCTGTCGCAACGCCTGTCGGCCAGCGTTGGCCGGGTCAAGCTCAACACCACGCTGAAGACCGAGTCGGTGGTTGCCGGCCAGGCGCCGCAAGTGGACGAAGGGCTGGTGGAAACCCCATGGCTGCAGATCGACAACGTGTTCTACGAGGCCCGTGGCCAGGCCTGGGCGCTGTCGCACTTGCTGCGTGCCATCGAGGTCGACTTTGCCGATGTACTGGCGAAAAAGAATGCCACGGTCAGCGTGCGGCAGATCATTCGTGAGCTGGAAGCCTCGCAAGAGCCGCTGTGGAGCCCGATGGTGCTCAACGGCAGCGGCTTCGGCATGTGGGCCAACCACTCGCTGGTCATGGCCAACTACATTTCCCGGGCCAACGCGGCGGTCATCGACCTGCGCCAGTTGCTGTCGCAGGGTTGAGCATGGCCATCAGCGCCAACGAGGCCGCCCACCGGGCGGCTTCCGACCGTGAGCTGGTCACCTGGGTCGACGAAGCCGACCAGGTGCTGGGCGCCTTGCCCCGCGCCGAGTTGCGTGAGCGCGGCCTGATTGGCCGCTGCACGTTCATTCTGTTGTTCAACAGTGCTGGTGAGTTGTGTGTGCACCGGCGTACCTTGAGCAAGGCGCTGTACCCGGGGTACTGGGATGTGGCGGCGGGTGGCATGGTCACGGCCGGCGAAGGGTATGCCGAGTCGGCGGCGCGTGAACTGGCCGAGGAGCTGGGCATTGAAGGCGCGGCACTGCGGTTTCATGAGCGGTTCTACTTTGACCAGCCCGATAACCGTTTGTGGTGTGCGGTGTATTCGGCGGTGTCGGATGCGCCGCTGCGGTTGCAGCCGGAAGAGGTGATCGAGGCGCGGTTCATTGGCCTGGCGCAGGCTGAGGAAGAAAGCCTGATGAAGCCGTATTGCCCGGATTCGCTGGCGGCATTGCAGCGCTACAAAGCCAGCCTGGGATGACGTGGGGACCGCTTTGCGGTCCTTTCGCGACGCAAGGCCGCTCCCACATCGATCGGCGTATGCAGGACCTTGTGGGAACGGCCTTGCGTCGCGACAGGGCTGCAAAGCAGCCCCAGTTCCCGGGTAGTCGCAAAACATTCGCAAAATGCCGCAATCCTGTACTTAGCAATCGCCGCATTTATCGTTACACTGCGCGCCCTTTTCGGGCTGCCGCATGTCTTGCAGCAGTAGCGCCGCCCCTGCCAGAGTGGGGCTTCGCGGTCGGCCTCATCCCCAAGGTACGACCAGTTTTTGTCCTCTGCACCGAGGAACAAAAGTGGCCAAGAAAGCTTCTTCCTTCGCCGCCCTTGGCGGTCTCGTTTACTCCACCGACGCCGGTCGGCACTGCCCGGACTGTGGTCAGCCGGTGGATGCCTGTACCTGCAAGCAGCAGGTCATCCCCGAAGGCGATGGCATTGCCCGTGTGCGCCGTGAAAGCAAAGGCCGCGGCGGCAAGACCGTGACCACCGTCACCGGTGTGCCGTTGCCGCCCGATCAGCTCAAGGAGCTGGCCACCACCCTGAAGCGCCGTTGCGGTACCGGTGGCGCGTTGAAGGATGGGGTTATCGAAATCCAGGGCGACCATGTCGAGCTGCTGATCGCCGAGCTGATCAAGCAGGGCTTCAAGGCGAAAAAGTCCGGCGGCTGAGCCGGCGCGCATTTTTGCCCAGTGCTTTCTAAACTCGTTGCCGTGGCCAGGGTCTACCCTGGGGCACGGACGAATCGTCATTTTCGGCTTTTACACTGCGCCCGCCAGCATGCAGGGCAGTGTCTTCGACTTATCTATAGGGGACTTGAATGTCCGTACGACGCACACGCAAAGACGATGGTAGCCAATGGACCGTGGCCGACAGCCGCAGTGTTTATGGCATCCGCCATTGGGGCGCTGGTTATTTCGCCATCAATGAGGCCGGGCGCGTCGAAGTGCGCCCCAACGGCCCGAACAGCGCGCCGATCGACCTGTTCGAACAGGTCGACGAACTGCGCCAGAGCGGCTTGTCGTTGCCCTTGCTGGTGCGCTTCCCCGACATTCTGCAGGACCGCGTTCGCCAGCTGACCGGCGCTTTCGACGCCAATATCGCGCGCCTGGAGTACCAGAGCCAGTACACCGCGCTGTACCCGATCAAGGTCAACCAGCAGGAAGCGGTGGTGGAGAACATCATCGCCACGCAGAACGTGTCGATTGGCCTGGAGGCCGGCTCCAAGCCCGAACTGTTGGCGGTGCTGGCGCTGGCGCCGAAAGGCGGCACCATTGTCTGCAACGGCTACAAGGACCGTGAATTCATCCGCCTGGCGCTGATGGGCCAGAAGCTCGGCCACAATGTGTTCATCGTCATCGAGAAAGAGTCGGAAGTGGCCCTGGTGATCGAAGAGGCCGCCGAGCTCAAGGTCAAACCCCAGGTTGGCCTGCGCGTACGCCTGTCGTCGCTGGCTTCGAGCAAGTGGGCGGACACCGGGGGTGAAAAGTCCAAGTTCGGATTGTCGGCCGCGCAGTTGCTGTCTGTTGTCCAGCGTTTCCGCGATGCCGGGTTGGACCAGGGTATCCGCCTGCTGCACTTCCACATGGGTTCGCAGATCGCCAACCTGGCCGACTACCAGCACGGCTTCAAGGAAGCCATCCGTTACTACGGTGAGTTGCGTGCGCTGGGTCTGCCGGTGGACCACATCGATGTGGGTGGCGGCCTGGGTGTCGATTACGACGGTACCCACTCGCGCAATGCCAGTTCGATCAACTACGACATGGACGACTACGCCGGCGTGGTGGTGGGCATGCTCAAGGAGTTCTGCGATGCGCAGGGCCTGCCGCACCCGCACATCTTCTCCGAGAGCGGCCGTTCGCTGACCGCGCACCACGCCATGCTGGTGATCCAGGTGACCGACGTCGAGAAGCACAACGACGAGGTTCCGACCATCGAGAACAAGGAAGCCTTGCCCGAGACCGTGCAGTGGCTGGTCGACCTGCTTGGCCCGACCGACATCGAGATGGTGACCGAAACCTACTGGCGTGCCACCCACTACATGGGTGACGTGGCTGCTCAGTATGCCGATGGCAAGCTCACCCTGAGCGAGAAGGCCCTGGCCGAGCAGTGCTACTTTGCGGTCTGCCGCCGCCTGCACAACTCGTTGAAGGCGCGCCAGCGTTCGCACCGTCAGGTGCTGGACGAACTCAACGACAAGCTGGCCGACAAGTACATCTGCAACTTCTCGGTGTTCCAGAGCCTGCCCGACACCTGGGCCATTGGCCAGGTGCTGCCGATCATCCCGCTGCACCGCCTGGACGAAGAGCCCCTGCGGCGTGCGGTATTGCAGGACCTGACCTGCGACTCCGACGGCAAGATCAACCAGTACGTCGACGAGCAGAGCATCGAAACCAGCATGCCGGTGCATGCGGTGCAGGAGGGCGAGGATTACCTGTTGGGCGTGTTCCTGGTCGGTGCGTACCAGGAAATTCTGGGTGACATGCACAACCTGTTTGGTGACACCGACTCGGTGAACATCTACCAGAACGCCGATGGCAGCGTGTACCACGCCGGCATCGAAACCCACGACACCATCGAGGACATGCTGCGCTACGTGCACCTGTCGCCCGAAGAGTTGATGACCCACTACCGTGACAAGGTTGCCAGCGCCAAGATCACGGCCCGTGAGCGCACGCAGTATCTGGATGCCTTGCGGCTTGGTTTGACCCGGTCGTCGTACCTGTCGTCGTGAATGCCGGGGCCGCTTTGCGGCCCATCGCGACACAAGGCCGCTCCTACAGCTCATCCCTGTAGGAGCGGCCTTGTGTCGCGAAATGAGGGCGAAGCCCTCACCGGCGCTGTCACAGCCACACACAATCCCAATGTGGATATTCACCCGCCTTGCGCACCAGACCGGCGCGAATGGGGTTGGCGATGATATAGCGTGCGGCAACTCTCACATCTTCGTCTTTGCGCAGCGCGCGGTCGTAGAAGCCTGGCTGCCATATGTGCTGGCGCGCAGCACCGGTACGGTAGAGGGCACAACTGCTCCGCGACTTGAAGGCGCACATGAGCTTGCTCAGATGGGTTGGCCCAAGCTCGATCAGCCAATGCAAATGGTCCGGCATCAATACCCAGGCCAGAGTCCGGCAGTCGCCTTGCTGATCGCTGAGTTGCAACTGCCGGATCACCGCGCGCGCAAACCAGAGGTTGCGGAACAAGGGGTACCGCTGGCGAGTAATGGTTGTGAGCAGATACAGTCTGCCCGGCTCTGAGAAGCGCCCTTGGCGCAAACGGTGATTGCCGCGACGATCCATGTCGATTTCCTTTGAACATCCCGTTCGCAGGATAGGAGGCGGGACAAGGATCGGCGCAGGTGGATCATTACTGACTATGACAGTTGGAGCCGCGTTATCCGGTCGATGGGCTATCCCCGCTCAGCCAACCCACAGCCCCCGCTGCTGCAACCGCCACCC
>NZ_QJRK01000110.1:0-1115 GCF_003205245.1 Pseudomonas sp. MB-090624
AGCGCCACACACGAAGGCGCTGAACCCTGCTGTCTTTGTCCAAGCCCAGCCCATCAATTCGGCAGCACCGAAATAGCCACCGATCCAACCAGTCAGCAAGTAGCCGACCCGGCGCCAGGTGCTCATGTCCTTGGCGAAGACGACGTAGAAGAAAGCCCCGCCGAAGGACCCCACCAATGTGGCCAGGTCCAACTGCGGGAAGGCAGCACCCAGGCCGACGCTGGCAAGTACGCCGGTCACTGCAAGGGCGCCGGTACTCGGTTCGGCCATAGGGGTGCTCCACAGAAAAAAGAAACCCGCTCAAGGCGGGCATTGGATCAGCAGCGATGCAGCATCCCGCCAGGCTTGAGCTCTTCGCGAAGCAGGCGGCGGACATCATTTTCCAGGCTGGGCCCGAGCTTCAGTTCGTTTGCGACAGAGCTGACACCAACCCCAACACCGGCGATGTAGAAACGGCCATCGTCACCCATGGTTACCTTGAGGCTGTAAGGGCATGGATCGATACCAGCGCTCTCGACTGCGGCCTTGGTGATGAACACCTGTCCGTCGATCACGACGAATGGCTCCCTGGGCTCGTTGGGACGCTTCACCACTTCCAACTGGCCTACACCCGCTTCCCGCAGAACTGCCTGTGCGGCCCGGATCTGCCGGGCAGTCTCGCCGTGGAAGACAACCTTGCCCATGCGCAGAGGCTCGACTGTCTGGCCGGCATCGATGAGCAGGTCTGCGGTTTCGCAGCTGGTCACGCGGCTCGTCAGGCTTGTGGTAGCACGGGCTTCCGCGACTCTGTTGGTCAGCACCGTTACATGGCCGCCTTCCGCGGTGACGGTGCTCGCCAGCGCCTGGACGGCCGTGGTGTCTGCCTTCGTTGCAACCTGGCCGCTTAGGGTGGCCACCTGTGCCTGAAGGTTGCTAACCGAAGCTGACAGGGAAGTGATTGCCGCGAGAACTGGATCGGACATTTGCTTGCTCCAGATACGAAAAAGGCCCACCTGAATGGCGAGCCCTAGACATGCGAAAGGTGGCCCCGTACTACTGTCGAGCTTCCACACAAGACGTTTCACGGAGCGAAAAACGATGAAGGTAACCCTCAAGTGCGCCAAGTGCGGCAGTGA
>NZ_QJRK01000111.1:0-1022 GCF_003205245.1 Pseudomonas sp. MB-090624
CCGCGCGCCAGGCCTGCGCCGGCCAGGTACAGCTCGCCCAGCACCCCCACCGGCACCGGTTGCAGCTCGGCATCGAGGATGTAGCAGGCCAGGTTGGCGATAGGCTCACCGATCGGCACGCTGTCCCGCCCTTCCTCGCGGCAGGTCCAGTGGGTCACGTCGATGGCCGCCTCGGTCGGGCCGTACAGGTTGTACAGGCCCGCCTTCGGCAGCTTGGCGAACACCTGCTGCTGGGCATCGGCCGGCAGCGCTTCGCCACTGCAGACGATGCGCGCAAGGCTCGTGCAGCGCGGCACGCCGCTGTCTTGCAGGAACGCCTGGAGCATCGACGGCACGAAGTGCAGCGTGGTGATGTTTTCGCCGGTGATCAGCTCGACCAGGCGGGCCGGGTCGCGGTGATCACCCGGCGCGGCAACCACCAGCCGCGCACCGGTCATCAAGGGCCAGAAGAACTCCCATACCGACACGTCGAAGCTGAACGGCGTTTTCTGCAACACGCTGTCGCGGGCATCCAGCCGGTAGGCCTGTTGCATCCAGCACAGTCGGTTGACCAGGGCCGAATGGCGGTTGCCCGCGCCTTTCGGCCGGCCTGTGGAGCCGGAGGTGTAGATCACATACGCCAGGTTTTCAGGGGCCACCGCCACGTTCGGGTTGCGCACGTCTTCGGCGCCCGGCTCCAGGTCCAGCGCCAGGGTCTGCACGCCTTCGGCCAGCGGCAGTTGCAGGTGGCTCTGGGTCAGCAGCAGCTGCACGCCGCTGTCCTCGAGCATGTAGCGCAGGCGGTCTTCGGGGTAGTCCGGGTCCAGCGGCACGTAGGCGCCACCGGCCTTGAGGATGGCCAGCAAACCGACCACCATCTCCACCGAACGCTCCACCGCGATGCCCACCAGCACATCCGCGCCGACACCCAGGGCGATCAGGCGATGGGCCAGGCGGTTGGCGCGGGCGTTGAGCTGGGCGTAGCTCAGGCGCACCTCGCCGAAGGCCAGCGCCGGGGCATCCGGGGTGCGCTGCACCTGGGC
>NZ_QJRK01000112.1:0-936 GCF_003205245.1 Pseudomonas sp. MB-090624
GGGGTAGGGGCAAATAACTTCCGAATCCGTTGGAAGAAGCGACCACTCGGGTCCGTGCGGTTAATAGGGTCACCTCCACAGTAAGCAGCTGGGTGCAACCCACCTTTATCGAATGGGCTCAATGGGTCAATGCTGCAGAAACGCATCAGTGCGGGGTTGTATAGTCGACGTCCTGCACCCAGGGGGTAACCATGAGTACGGGAATCACACCACTGCCCGTTGAATCCAAGAAGCGCTTGCAATTTTTCCGTAGCCAGATATCCGTAGGGTGAATACACCGCTGAGCCAGATGCGGATCCTAGGACTGAATTAGCAAAGTCAACTCGAAGTACTTTCGCTGTTTGCGATTGATCAAGTTGAGCCAGCACCACGTCATTTGCCCATAACACGTGACGATTGCCCAGCGTGGCTACTTCTGTTGCCAAATGACCATTTTTATAAAAATGCAGGCTTCGCTGAGGCGCTCGAGCCTGTGCCTTCTTGCTGGTGGAAGAGGGGCGCATGGTGGTGACCTGAATGTTGGCTGCTGTATCGGAACTCTGCGCGGTCTGAATACCCAGTACAACTGGCAGTTTTAACAGGTCATCAGCACCGAGGCGGACGACAAGAGAGGTTGACAGTCGAGGCTTAACAATCCTGCGAAATCCAAGTCACATTCGCGGTTCCCAGGCTATCCCGGCCAACGAGGTCCCTGCCAATGAAAGCATTCGCCCTGGCAACTCTGTTAACCCTGGCGTAAGCCCGGTGTTCGCATTCAGCCTCAGCGACGCTGCCAACGCCGTATTCGCCATGCAAAACCAGCAACAGCAAGGCCAGGTAAAGGCGCCCCAGGCGCAGGCCGATTTGCTCAACACCCTGGGCAGTCAGTTGAACATCACCCCCGAGCAGGCCGTGGGCGGGGCGGGGGCGATGTTGGGGTTGGCACGCAACAGCCTG
>NZ_QJRK01000113.1:0-188 GCF_003205245.1 Pseudomonas sp. MB-090624
TGGCGCCTGTGAAATCGAGCGCCGCCCGCGCGGCGCATCGCGAGCTGCGCTCGCTCCTACGTTTGTTTCAGGCCAGTGAGGCCTGTGAGAGGCGCGCGCGACCGCCTGGTTCATACGACGCGATATTGAGGCATGCGCCAAAGGGTTCGCGCGCAAATCCCCCAGGCATAACTGGCCCGAAACAAACG
>NZ_QJRK01000113.1:198-912 GCF_003205245.1 Pseudomonas sp. MB-090624
TTTGTTTCAGGCCAGTGAGGCCTGTGAGAGGCGCGCGCGACCGCCTGGTTCATACGACGCGATATTGAGGCATGCGCCAAAGGGTTCGCGCGCAAATCCCCCAGGCATAACTGGCCCGAAACAAACGCAGGAGCGAGCGCAGCTCGCGATGCGCCGCGCGGGCGGCGCTCGGTCTCACAGGCGCTGCAAAGCATCGCCGGCAAGCCGGCTCCCACATCTGTTTCGGGCCAGGCTGCCTTGGGCCAGCGCATGCGACCGGTTGTGAATTTCTGGGGGTGGTTGTGCGGCTGGTGGGTGTAGGGCTTGATCAGTATGGCGCCTGTGGAATCGAGCGCCGCCCGCGCGGCGCATCGCGAGCTGCGCGGGCGGCGCTCGGTCTCACAGGCGCTGCAAAGCATCGCCGGCAAGCCGGCTCCCACATCTGTTTCGGGCTAGGCTGCCCTGGGCCAGCGCATGCGACCGGTTGTGAATTTCTGGGGGTGGTTGTGCGGCTGGTGGGTGTAGGGCTTGATCAGTGTGGCGCCTGTGAGATCGAGCGCCGCCCGCGCGGCGCATCGCGAGCTGCGCTCGCTCCTACGTTTGTTTCAGGCCAGTGAGGCCTGTGAGAGGCGCGCGCGACCGCCTGGTTCATACGACGCGATATTGAGGCATGCGCCAAAGGGTTCGCGCGCAAATCCCCCAGGCATAACTGGCCCGAAACAAACGTAGGAGCGA
>NZ_QJRK01000114.1:0-871 GCF_003205245.1 Pseudomonas sp. MB-090624
GTGCAAGCAGCGCCTGCTCCAATGCGGCGGCATCCACCGTTTCGGTGCCGCGCAGCAACAGCGACTGGTTCCAGTGCTGCGGCTCGCTCATGCGCTGGGCGAAGAACCACTGCTGGAACGGCAGCAACGGCATACCCCCGACCTGCGGCCCCTGCTCGGCCTTCACCGCGCCCTCGCCTTCGCGCAGCACCGCTGCCAGGCCGCGCACGGTCTGGTGCTGGAACAGCTCCTTGGGCGTGAAGTGAAGGCCCTGCTGCCGCGCACGTCCGACGACCTGAATCGAGACAATGGAATCGCCTCCAAGCTCGAAGAAGTTGTCGTTCACCCCGACCCGTTCAAGGCGCAGCACATCAGCCCAGACTGCGGCCAGGCGGTGCTCACGCGCATTGGCCGGGGCCTCGTAGACCTTTTGCACAAGGGCAGCATCCACGGCAGGCAAGGCCTTGCGGTCGAGCTTGCCGTTGGGCGACAGCGGCAGGCCGTCCAGTACCAGCCACTGGTTCGGCACCATGTAGTCCGGCAGGCCACGGCGCAGGTGCTCGGCCAGTTGTGCCTGCCAATCGGCGGCCTCACCGGCCAGCACCACATAACCGACCAGCTGCTTGCCGTCCGGCACCGTCACCACGGCTTCACGCACCAAGTCGTGCTCCAGCAGACGCGCCTCGATCTCACCCAGCTCGATGCGCAGGCCACGCAGCTTGACCTGGTGGTCGATACGCCCGGCGTACTCGATCACCCCGTCCTCGCGGTAGCGCGCCAGGTCACCGGTGCGGTACATGCGCTCGCCATTGCCGTATGGGCTCACGGCGAAACGCTCGGCGGTCAGCCCCGGGCGGCGGTGGTAACCGCGCGCCAGGCCTGCGCCGGCCAG
>NZ_QJRK01000115.1:0-851 GCF_003205245.1 Pseudomonas sp. MB-090624
TCCGACCCGAATGCCTTCTACAACAAGATGGTTCGCTACGTGCAGGACACCAAGAACCTGGCGGACGCCACGGGCAAAAGCTTCAGCTGCTGGGCCTACTGCTGGGACCAGGGCGAGTCGAACTACGCCGGCACAACGTTCACCAAGTCGCCGTACCAGTACGCGCAGTTGATGCTGGCCCTGTTCGACACCCTGTCCAAGCAGGTCGTGGCGATCACCGGTCAGGAATTCCAGCCGTATATCTTCAGCTACCAGGTAGGTGGCCACAGGTTCTACGGCGTGGACAAGAACACCGTTGCCCTGTCGCAATGGCGGATCAGCCGGGAGCGTCCTGACTTCGTGCTGGCGGTGCCGGTCTACGCCATCCCAGTTGTAACCGATGACGTGCACCTGACCAACGAGGGTTCTTGGCTGCTGGGCGAATACCGCAGTCGTGCGATGTACCAGACCATGGTGCGGCGCAGCGGCAAGTGGCGCCCGCTGGAACCCATCAAGGTGGACTGGCAGGCCGACCACATCGATGTGAAGTTCCACGTCCCGTGTGGCCCGCTGGTGTTGGACACCGCAATCTGTGCTCAGGCTGTGAACATGGGCTTCGACGTGCGCGAGAGTGACGCGGTGGCGGACATCATCACCAGCGTAACCGTAGTAGGTGATGACACGGTACGCATCGCCATCTCGCGCGAGGCAAACGCTACGGCCGTGCTTACCTACGCCCGCGGCCGCCCAACCGACCCCAACAAGTCCGGTCCTGTGGTAGGCCCGCGCGGAAACCTTCGCGACTCGCATGGCCTGCAAGACACCGCCGTATCGCCCTTGGGCAACACCTTCGCTCTGCACAACCCGTGCGT
>NZ_QJRK01000116.1:0-829 GCF_003205245.1 Pseudomonas sp. MB-090624
GCTGCTCGACTGTTTTCCGGAACATCCGGTGCGTATTTCGTTTGCGGCGCATCTACAAGGATTGCCAACCCGTATCACTGTGGCAGCGCTAGTTATACCGCTCCCTTTCCACGCTCCGGATTGGCAAAACACAATTTTAACGGTAGCAGTAGACAACTTGGGTGCCAGAGCCGGAGTAATACCAGTTCCCTCCGCTAAATGTTAATGACTTCGAGTTTCCACTGCCGTAATTGAGGGTGCATATTACCCACGTCCCTAGATTAGAGCCGGTTACCCGATACGGCCCATCAAGTCCGCCACCGACCTTGGACCACACACCGGATTGGCAATCAAGGCTTCTTATTAAGCGCGAGCCACGAGAAGCCACTAACTGCACGTCCATTTACAGCAGCTGATCCGCAAGAACCAGACGCTGTTGAAGAAGGACTAGCACCTCCATATAGCCTGAATCCAAAGCGGGTCACACTTGCTACCACATGGTCTATCGCATCTGATGCTCCTGCAGCGCATGGAGTAAATGGAAAGAGCCTGGTAGAAGCGACAATTATCTGCGGTGGAGACGCCATTGGTTCTGAAAACACAACATCGGTATATGGAAGGTTATTGCAAATTGACTCCGGGGCGTTCAACCAATAGCTCCCGCAGATAGATGTATACACCGAGCCGCTTTGTATCTCTGTTGACTCTCCCGGTGACCACACCCCGGATTGGCAAGATGATCACTGAGTGAATTCAGCCAGATAGATTCGTCCAGCGCCGCATGTATATGGAGCGGACGACACTTGATATGCACTGCCCGCTGGCACCATGAAACCGATGGAATCCGATT
>NZ_QJRK01000117.1:0-779 GCF_003205245.1 Pseudomonas sp. MB-090624
AAGTAGCTAGTCTAACCTTCGGGAGGACGGTTACCACGGTGTGATTCATGACTGGGGTGAAGTCGTAACAAGGTAGCCGTAGGGGAACCTGCGGCTGGATCACCTCCTTAATCGACGACATCAGCCTACTGATGAGCTCCCACACGAATTGCTTGATTCATTGTAAAAGACGATCAAGACCCAAAGTTATACCATTAGGTCTGTAGCTCAGTTGGTTAGAGCGCACCCCTGATAAGGGTGAGGTCGGCAGTTCAAATCTGCCCAGACCTACCATTTTTGGTTGGAATGTTGAGCACCCCATGCCTCTGGATAAAGAGTGGTGAGGACGGCTCTTCTGCAGTTCAAATCTGCCCAGGCCTACCATTACATGGTTCAGCCGTAGAATACGGGGCCATAGCTCAGCTGGGAGAGCGCCTGCCTTGCACGCAGGAGGTCAGCGGTTCGATCCCGCTTGGCTCCACCACTTTCTGCGGTAGATGTTGCTCCTGCTCAGAAATTAGAAATGAACATTCGTTGATGAATGTTGATTTCTGACTTTTGTCAGATCGTTCTTTAAAAATTCGGATATGTGATAGATATAGACTGACATGCACTTTCACTGGTGTGTGATCAGGCTAAGGTAAAATTTGTGAGTTCTGCTCTTAACTGAGCGAAATGCGAATTTTCGGCGAATGTCGTCTTCACAGTATAACCAGATTGCTTGGGGTTATATGGTCAAGTGAAGAAGCGCATACGGTGGATGCCTTGGCAGTCAGAGGCGATGAAAGACGTGGTAGCCT
>NZ_QJRK01000118.1:0-755 GCF_003205245.1 Pseudomonas sp. MB-090624
ACCGCCAGCGCGCGCTCACGCAGCTCGCTGTTGAGGATGCGGTCGTTTTCGCTGTAGTCGACCGGGCAGTCGATCACGTGCACGCCTGGGGTCTTGATGCAGTGCTCCAGCAGCGGCAGCAGGCCGTCGGCGCTTTCCACGCGGTGGCCATTGGCGCCGTAGGCTTCGGCATACTTGACGAAGTCCGGGTTGCCGTAGTCCAGGCCGAAATCGGTGAAGCCCATGTTGGCCTGCTTCCAGCGGATCATGCCGTAGCCGTCGTCACGCAGGATCACCACGGTGATGTGCATGCCCAGGCGCACGGCGGTTTCCAGCTCCTGGCTGTTCATCATGAAGCCGCCGTCACCGCACACCGAAATCACCGGGCGATCCGGGTAGACCAGGTGTGCAGCCATGGCCGATGGCAAGCCGGCGCCCATGGTCGCCAGGGCGTTGTCCAGCAGCACGGTGTTCGGCTTGTGCGCCTTGTAGTTACGGGCGAACCAGATCTTGTAGATGCCGTTGTCCAGGGCCACGATGCCTTCGGACGGCAGCACGCGACGAATGTCGGCCACCAGGCGCTGTGGGTAGACCGGGAAGCGGTCGTCGTCGGCGCCTTCGGCGATCTGCGCTTCGTTGGCTTCACGAATTGCCATGAGGCGGGTGAAGTCCCAGTGCGAAGTGTCGCCCAGGCCTTCAGCGATCTGCCACACGGCGTTGGCGATGTCGCCGATCACTTCAACCTGCGGGAAGTACACGGCATCGACTTCGGCGGA